>CANLIF010000077.1 GCA_947491175.1 Actinomycetota bacterium | reverse complement strand
GGTTACACCCGCTGCCAGCGCTGCGGTCGTCCTCATTCGGTTTACCGCAAGTTCGGCCTATGCCGTATTTGCTTCCGTGAGATGGCACATGCTGGCGAACTTCCAGGTATCACTAAGAGCTCCTGGTAACAACAACAACGACGTAGGTCCTTGAAAGGGATACCGCGACGAGAAGGGCGATAAGCCAATGACTATGACCGACCCAATTGCAGACATGCTCACGCGTGTTCGCAATGCAAACTCGGCTCACCACGAGTCCGTGTCAATGCCGCATTCCAAAATGAAAGAGCACATCGCTGAAATCCTCAAGCGTGAGGGTTACATCGGAAGCTTTGACATTGCAGATGCACCTGTTGGCAAGACTCTGAACATAAGTTTGAAGTACGGACCAAACCGCGAGCGTTCAATCGCCGGTGTCCGTCGCGTTTCCAAGCCAGGTCTTCGTGTGTACGCAAAGAGCACTGCTCTTCCTCGCGTACTTGGCGGACTTGGTGTGGCAATCATTTCAACATCAACAGGTCTTTTAACCGACAAGCAGTGCGCACAGAAGGGCGTAGGTGGAGAAGTCCTCGCCTACGTCTGGTAAGGGAGCCTGTTATGTCACGTATCGGTCGTATGCCAATCACTATCCCAAGTGGGGTAGACGTAACTATTGATGGATCAAACATCACAGTAAAGGGACCTAAAGGTTCACTTTCACATGTTGTTGTTGAACCAATCACAGTTTCTCGAGAAGAAGATGGTCAGCTTGCAGTTAACCGTCCAAACGACGAGCGCGAAAGTCGTGCCCGCCACGGCCTAACTCGCACATTGATCTCTAACATGGTCGTTGGTGTCACACAGGGTTATTCAAAGACTTTGGAAATCACAGGTACTGGTTACCGCGTGGCTGCCCAGGGAGACACTTTGGAATTCGCACTTGGTTACTCTCATCCAGTTAAGGTGACTGCGCCAGCAGGAATTACTTTCACAGTTGAGACTCCAACAAAATTGCATGTATCAGGTATCGATAAGCAGCAGGTTGGCGAAGTATCCGCAAACCTTCGCAAACTTCGTAAGCCAGATCCATACAAGGCAAAAGGTATCCGTTATTCAGAC
Source organism: Actinomycetota bacterium (assembly GCA_947491175.1). Lineage (GTDB taxonomy): Bacteria > Actinomycetota > Actinomycetes > S36-B12 > UBA5976 > UBA5976. The sequence continues at coordinate 5,127 of CANLIF010000077.1, read as the reverse complement.
GAAGTTATTCGTCGCAAGGCTGGAAAGGCTGGCAAGAAGTAATCATGTCTGTCGTAGCCAAATTAGGTTCAGGTAACAAGAAAGCGGTAGCACGTAAGCGTCGCCACACTCGAGTTCGTAAGAAGCTTTCGGGAACAACTGCGCGTCCACGCATGGTTGTTAACCGTTCAGCTCGTCACATCTCGGTGCAAGTTGTTGACGACGTTGCAGGTCACACACTTGCGTACGCATCAACAATGGAAAAAACCTTGAAGAGCAAGTCAGATGACAAGAGCGCCAAGGCCCGCGAGGTCGGTCAACTTGTTGCAGAACGTGCAAAGCAAGCCGGAATTTCAACAGTCGTTTTTGACCGCGGTGGCAACAAGTACCACGGTCGAATTGCGGCCCTAGCTGATGGCGCCCGCGAGGGCGGCCTCGATTTCTAAGTCACGAAGGAAGTAGGAAAAGTTATTATGGCTGCTAACCAACGTGGTGGTGAAACTCGCGAAGGCGGAACCGATCGTCGCGAACGTCGTGATCGTAATGATCGCTCTCAGGCACCTGCCGAGAAGAGCGCATTCGTAGAACGCGTAGTTGCGATCAATCGTGTATCCAAAGTTGTAAAGGGTGGTCGTCGCTTTAGCTTCACCGCTCTAGTTGTTGTCGGTGACGGCGACGGTCGTGTAGGCGTGGGCTACGGCAAGGCAAAAGAGGTCCCTGCTGCCATCGCCAAGGGTGTTGAGGAAGCAAAGAAGAATTTCTTCCCAGTGCCTCGCATCCAAAGCACAATTCCACACCCAGTAAAGGGTGAGGCTGCAGCCGGAGTTGTAATGCTTCGTCCAGCAGCTCCAGGAACTGGTGTTATTGCTGGTGGACCAGTTCGCGCAGTACTTGAGTGCGCTGGAATCCATGACGTTCTTTCCAAGTCACTTGGATCTGACAACGCAATCAACATCGTTCACGCAACTGTTGCTGCACTGAAAATGCTAGAACGCCCAGAGCAGGTTGCTGCTCGACGTGGACTGCCGCTAGATCAGGTTGCCCCGGCTGCCTTACTTCGTGCGAATGCAGAAAAGGTCGGTGCGTAATGGCACAGCTCAAGGTAACTCAGTTGAAGTCAGACATTGGCGGCAAGCAAAATCAGCGCGACACATTGCGCTCACTTGGCTTGAAGCGAATCGGCGACACTGTTGTTAAAGAAGATCGTCCAGAAATTCGTGGCATGGTTAACACCGTTCGCCACATGGTCAGTGTTGAGGAGGTTAAGTAACCATGACACTTAAGGTTCATCATCTTCGCCCGGCTCCGGGTAGCAAGACTGCAAAGACACGCGTAGGCCGTGGTGAAGGTAGCAAGGGTAAGACAGCTGGTCGCGGTACCAAGGGTACAAAGGCTCGCTATCAAGTTCCAGCTCGCTTCGAGGGTGGCCAAATGCCACTTCACATGCGTACTCCAAAGCTAAAGGGATTCAAGAACCCATTTGGCACCGAGTACCAGGTTGTTAACGTTGCTCAAATCAACGCACTATTTCCAAAGGGTGGCGAGATAACAATCTCTGACCTAATCAAGGCTGGGGCAGTCCGCAAGGGCGAACTAGTTAAGGTGCTTGGCCAAGGCGAAATCACAGTGTCCGTAAAGGTAACCGCAAACGCTTTCTCAGAATCAGCTAAGGCAAAAATTGCTGCAGCTGGTGGTTCCGTAACCCAGATCTGATTCATTTGACTTCGACAGCAAGTATGAGGCTGCCGAAGTCAAATGGTTTTCTAGTCAGTAAGTAAAAAGGAGGCAAGAGTGCTAAGCGCATTCGCAGCCGCATTCCGTACTCCGGATCTGCGCCGAAAGTTATTGTTCACTTTGGGCATGATCGGGTTGTTTCGTCTGGGCTCGGTAATTCCGGCTCCTGGCGTAAGTTACACCGCAGTTCAAACTTGTGTTGATTCGGTGCAGGATAACTCGATTTACGGACTCATTAACTTATTCAGCGGTGGCGCGTTACTACAGCTTTCGATTTTTGCACTGGGCATCATGCCTTACATCACAGCAAGCATCATTATTCAGTTGCTTACTGTTGTGATTCCTCGTCTTGAAACATTGAAAAAAGAAGGATCTGCTGGGCAAGCCCAGATCACTCAGTACACCCGTTTCTTAACAATCGGTTTAGCAATACTGCAGTCCACCACCATCATTACTTTGGCTAGAACTCCAGGTCGATTATTCCAAGGGTGTAATGAACAGTTGTTGCCAAATCAGTCAATTCAGATGTTGCTAACAATCGTGGTTGCCATGACAGCAGGAACTGCCTTGATCATGTGGCTTGGTGAATTAATTACGGATCGTGGTGTTGGTAATGGAATGTCAATCCTTATTTTCTCTTCGATTATTTCTTCGTTCCCAGGACAACTGGTTTCGATCTTTACGATCGATGGCACTTTGAAGTTCTTGCTAGTGCTGCTGGTTATCAGCATCACAATCGTGGCAATTGTTTTCGTAGAACAAGCTCAGCGACGAATTCCAGTTCAGTATGCAAAGCGTCAAGTTGGTCGAAAGTCTTACGGTGGCACTTCGACCTACTTACCAATCAAGGTAAACCAAGCAGGAATCATCCCAGTTATTTTCTCGTCATCTTTGCTTTACCTGCCTTCACTGATCGTTCAGTTAACTGGCTCGCAAGCGGGCTGGGCACAATGGGTAGCTACGTATATGGATCCAGGTCGTGCTGGTTACTTATCACTTAACTTCCTACTGATTCTTTTCTTTGCATATTTCTATGTTTCGATTACTTTCAACCCAGAAGAAACTGCTGACAACATGAAGCAATACGGCGGCTTTATTCCAGGAATCCGATCAGGTAAGCCAACTGCTGACTATTTGGCGTATGTACTAAACCGCATTACTTTGCCCGGCGCTCTTTACCTTGCAACGATCGCAACTTTGCCTTACTTGGCATTTGAAGCACTTGGCGTTGGAACCAGATTTGCATTTGGTGGCACGAGTATTCTCATCATTGTTGGTGTGGGTCTAGATACCGTTAAGCAAATCGAGAGCCAACTGCAGCAGCGCAATTACGAAGGCTTCCTGAAGTAGTGCGCCTGCTCATCATGGGGCCACCGGGAGCTGGTAAAGGTACGCAATCTGCCATGATCTGCGAAGAGTTTGGTATTACCCATGTTTCAACTGGTGATTTATTTCGCTTGAATCTGACCAATGGCACAGCACTTGGCCAAGAAGCAAAAAAGTACATGGACGCCGGCGAGTACGTTCCAGATTCAGTCACCAATGGAATGGTTCGGGAACGGCTAAGAGATGCTGATACCCAAGCTGGGTTCTTGTTGGATGGCTATCCACGAACTGTTGCGCAAGTTGCAGAGCTTGACGGCATGCTCAGTGCAAAGCCACTCGACCGAGTCATTGAACTCACTGCGGATACTAACGAAGTAGTTAAGCGCCTGCTTGTAAGAGCTCAGGAACAAGGTCGCACAGATGACACTGAGGATGTGATTCGACGACGCCTTGAAATTTACGAAGAGCAAACCGCTCCGCTGACTGCTCTATACAAATCACGTGGACTGCTTGTGCAGGTTGATGGACTTGGTTCCGTAGAAGACGTAACTGCGCGAATTTCTGCTGCGTTAAATAGTTAGTAGGACCACATGTTTGGTCGCAAAAGTAAATTTGAAATAAAAACTCTGGCTCAATTTTTATTGATGCGTAAAGCTGGACTCGTTGTTGCTGATGTGCTTGCTCGCATGCAGATTGAGGCAGCTCCTGGAGTTACAACAGAAGACCTTGATCGCATCGCTCGCGAAATGTTAAAGGCCGCAGGAGCCGAATCATCTTTCCTCGGGTACTTTGGCTACCCATCAGTTATCTGCGCTTCAGTTAACGAAGAAGTGGTTCATGCAATTCCAAATTCACGGACTCTGCAAAATGGAGACATTCTTTCAGTTGACTTTGGCGCAATCATTGAAGGTTGGAATGGCGACGCTGCTGTAACCATTGAGATTGGTACTCCAGTTGAAAAACAAACCGCACTCAGTACAGCAACACAGTTTTCTATGTGGGCCGGATTATCAAAAGCAGCAGCTGGTAATCGACTTTCTGACATTAGCCATGCAGTTGAAAAAACAATTCGCAACGCTGGACCGTATGGAATTTTAGAAGAGTACGGCGGCCATGGCATTGGCACCAAAATGCACATGGATCCGCTGGTACCAAATTATGGTGAGCCCGGACATGGCCCTGAGCTAGTCGTAGGCATGGCACTTGCCATCGAACCGATGGCAACTTTAGGTAGTCGCCATGTCAGAACTTTGGAAGACGATTGGACCGTGGTAACCACTGACGGCTCTCGCGCTGCGCACTGGGAACACACAGTTGCAATCACTGCAGAGGGCCCATGGGTGCTAACTGCCCATGATGGGGGAGCCGAGTACTTCCAAGCCAACGGAATCCCTAGCCCAGCTGCAAAATACGCAGTTTAAGTGGGTTCTCGACTCGGTTTAGTGCAATCTGAACGATCCTGAGTCTGAAAAACCCTTATTTCAATGGGGGGTCAATCCCAGGATTTCATGTTTTGCAGGGTATTGCCGTAACATCGGACGTCGGTCCTCTTGCAATTCCGTAAGAGAGCCGCTTCTAAGGGAGTACAAGACCTTTATGGCCAAAAAAGACGGCGCCATCGAAATCGAGGGCACTATCACCGAGGCACTACCGAACGCTATGTTCCGGGTAGAACTCGAAAATGGTCACAAAGTACTTGCACACATTTCAGGCAAGATGCGTATGCACTACATCCGTATTCTGCCTGATGACAAGGTTGTTGTGGAGCTATCTCCATACGATCTAACCCGTGGAAGAATTGTCTACCGCTACAAGTGATCAGGATCTAAAAAGTGAAGGTTAATCCCTCAGTTAAGCCAATGTGCGACAAGTGTAAAGTCATTCGTCGTCATGGTGTAGTCATGGTCATTTGCGAAAACCCTCGCCATAAACAGCGTCAGGGATAAGACAACAACAAAAGACGATCACCCGATCCCGAATGAACGCGTGCGTGAATTCGGAACGACACTCTCAGGTGTGTAAAGGCTGAGAACCTTGTCAGGCGGCAAGGAATGGTGAACGTGCGAGACCTTTACCACGAAAAGAAAT
>CANLIF010000076.1 GCA_947491175.1 Actinomycetota bacterium | reverse complement strand
TCTTTGTAATCCGTAATCTCAGCCATTAATTTATCGTGTTGAGCTTGTAGTTCGTTACGTTCAAGGGCGGCAAGTTTACGCAACTGCATGTCAAGAATTGCTTGCGCTTGAATTTCATCGATATCAAGAAGTTTCATTAAGCCGGCTTGGGCAACTGAAGCAGACTCTGATGCTCGAATCAATGCAATTACTTCATCAATGCGATCGATTGCCTTTAGTAGGCCGATCAAAATATGTACGCGCTCTTCGGCAACTTTTAATCGATATGCAGTTCTGCGTTGAATTACCTCAACTTGATGTTCGATCCAGTTGGTTACAAACGCATCAAGAGTTAAAGTTCTAGGCACACCATCGACAAGTGCCAACATGTTTGCGCCAAAGTTGTCTTGCAGTTGGGTGTACTTAAACAAGTTGTTCAGAACAACCTTTGGTACTGCGTCGCGCTTTAGAACGACCACAATGCGCATTCCGGTTCGTGATGAGCTTTCATCGACCAAGTCCGCAATGCCGCCAACTTTTCCTTGTTCAACTAACTCTGCAATGCGCTCAAGTAAATTGTCTGGATTAACTTGGTAAGGCAACTGGGTGATTGTGATTATCGTGCGGCCGCGCTTATCCTCGGTGATTTCAGTAACACCTCGCATGGTGACTGATCCGCGTCCGGTGCGATATGCGTCTTGGATTCCACGACGCCCAACAATTTGCCCACCAGTTGGGAAATCTGGTCCCGTGATTCGTTCCATCAGCGCTTCTAGTAATTCTTCGCGGGTAGCATCTGGGTGCTCTAGTGCCCACTGCACACCTGCAGCTACCTCAGTTAGGTTGTGTGGCGGGATGTTGGTTGCCATACCAACCGCGATACCTGATGAGCCATTAATCAGAAGGTTAGGGAAACGGCTTGGTAAAACGGTGGGTTCTAAGTTTTTGCCATCGTAGTTCGGAGTGAAGTTAACGGTGTCTTGATCAATATCGCGAACCATTTCCATGGCAAGTTGGGCCATGCGGACTTCGGTATAGCGGGCAGCAGCAGCTGAGTCGTTACCGGGCGAACCAAAGTTACCTTGTCCTTGCGCAAGTGGATAACGTAGCGACCAGGACTGAGTTAGACGCACCAAAGTGTCATAAATCGCGCTGTCACCGTGTGGGTGGTACTGACCCATGACTTCGCCGACCACGCGAGCACTCTTATTGAATGCGCGATCTGGGCGATAGCCACCGTCGTACATCGCATAAATCACTCGGCGGTGCACGGGCTTTAAACCGTCTCGCACATCTGGCAATGCCCGCGAGACAATAACGCTCATCGCATAGTTCAGGTAAGACCTTTGCATTTCGACATTAAGGTCAACGATCTCGATTTGATCGTGAGTTGAGTCATTAATTTCAGTCATCAGATGTCCAAGAACCGCACGTCATGTGCATTGCGTTGAATAAAGTTACGTCGACTTTCTACGTCTTCTCCCATAAGGGTTGAGAAAAGTTGATCAGCTTGTGCCGCATCGTCTACTGAAACTTGCAATAGAACGCGAGATGCCGGATCCATTGTGGTTTCCCAAAGTTCTTCGGCGTTCATTTCGCCCAGACCTTTATAGCGCTGAACATCTTCGGTACGAAGTTTCTTGCCAGCCGCTAACCCAGCTTCGACTAATTGATCACGCTGTTTATCTGAGTATGCGTAACCAGGAGCTTCGCGAGACCACTTAACTTTGTAAAGCGGTGGCTGCGCAACATAAACAAATCCACCGTCAACCAACGGGCGCATGTAACGGAATAGGAACGTCAAAAGCAAAGTTCGAATGTGTTGGCCGTCAACATCAGCATCGGCCATCAAAACTAGTTTGTGGTAACGCAACTTGTTTATATCGAATTCATCTTGGATGCCAGTACCAAAAGCTGAAATAATTGCTTGCACTTCGGTATTGGCCAGTACCCGATCAATTCTGGTTTTTTCAACATTGAGAATTTTTCCGCGAATCGGCAAAATTGCTTGCGTACGTGGATCTCTACCTTGACCGGCAGAGCCACCTGCCGAGTCACCTTCAACAATGAATACTTCGCATTCGGATGGTTCGTTACTTGAGCAATCTTTTAACTTTCCGGGCAAGCTGCTGCTTCCCAGTAATCCCTTGCGGTTACGGGCTAGGTCACGCGCTTTACGCGCAGCTATGCGGGCCGTTGCGGCTTGCAGGGATTTGCGCGCAATATCTTTTCCTTGCGCCGGATTTTTCTCAAACCAAGCGGCTAGTTCTTCGTTAACAGCCTTTTGCACAAATGCTTTTGCTTCGGTATTGCCGAGCTTAGTTTTGGTTTGACCTTCAAACTGTGGTTCTAGAAGTTTGATTGACACGATTGCAGTAAGACCTTCGCGAACATCTTCACCTGAAAGGTTGGTGTCTTTTTCTTTCAGGATGCTCCACTCACGCGCAAATTTATTCACTAGTGAAGTTAGAGCGGTGCGGAAACCTTCTTCGTGAGTGCCACCCTCGATCGTATTAATTGTGTTTGCAAACGAGTAAACCGATTCGGTGTAGCTACTGTTCCATTGCATGGCTACTTCAAGGCTTAGTCCACGGTTTGTATCCTCTGAGAAAAATTCAACTATGTCACTGTGGATCGGTGATTTACGAGCATTCAAATGTTGCACGAAATCAGTGATGCCACCCTCGTACATGTAGGTAACACTTCGCGGGCCGTCAATTTTTGGTTCGCCAGTTTCTTCATCAATGATTGGCCCAGCAGAAATCCGCTCATCAGTGAGCGAAAGAGTTAAGCCGCGATTAAGGAATGCCATTTCTTGGAACCGGCGGGAAAGAGTTTCAAAATCATAAACTGTGGTTTCGAAGATTTCACCATCAGCCCAAAACGTAACTGTGGTTCCGGTGACATCCGTTTTGCCACCTTTTTTCAAAGGTGCAACTGGAACCCCGTACTTGTAAGACTGGGTGTGAATAAAACCTTCTCGGCGTACTTCAACATCGACATCTCTGGAAAGTGCATTCACTACTGAAACGCCAACTCCGTGAAGTCCACCAGATACTGCGTATCCACCGCCGCCAAACTTTCCACCAGCGTGCAGAACTGTCAGAACAACCTCAACGGCAGGTTTACCTTCAGAGGGCACGATGTCTACTGGGATTCCGCGGCCGTTATCTACGACGCGAACGCCGCCGTCTTGCAAAATTGTCACGTCAATGTGAGTGCAATGCCCAGCTAAAGCCTCATCAACAGAGTTATCTACTACTTCGTAGACCAAGTGGTGTAGGCCTCTTTCACCGGTTGAACCGATGTACATGCCCGGGCGTTTTCTAACAGCATCGAGGCCTTCAAGGACCTGGATGGCACTGCCGTCATATGTCACTATCTAGGCCTTTCTACGTACGTTATTGGCTCCTGAATGTCAGACCCTAAATAGGGAGTTTTTCAGGCGCACTATTGCCCCTAATCCTATCTGTTTATTGCTTTTTTTGGAATTGGGGTGCCTACCCGTAGGTATCCCTCGGGCCACGCCCAGGGACGCTTCGTTGCCCGTGTTTCCAGGATGGGGCAGCTGGTCCTAAGACCTTAATTTCACTAATTCTTCCGTGCCCGATTTCTTCACCTAGTCGCTCCGAAATCGTAGGTAGTAATAGCCGAATTTGGGTGGCCCAAGCGCTGGACTCGGCCCGTAGCAATAACGTCCCAGACTGTCCGCTCGGGTCTAAATTAAAAGACTCGATTTTCACGTGGCTGGCAACATCGTGTCCAACAATTAAGCCCCATTGTCCATGAAGGCGACCGGTCGCAACTTGTAAATCCCAGCCTTTGCTAATAATCAGTCGATCTATTAATCCAGACAGTGTGGCTGGATCACGCTCATCTGGTCCGGAACCACTTCTTTGCTCATCGTAAAAATTGGTATTTCGGTTCCTGCGGTTGGGCACAGTTGAGGTGCGGACCCTAGCTCTACTTAGCAAGGACCGTAGGAATTCTTGTTGCGGTTTATCTAACACAGTGTTAGTTATCTTCTAACAAAAGTTGCTCACTCGGCAATCCCTTTGGAATATCTTCAATTACTGCAACGGTGATTAGAGTTTGCTCCACGTCAGCAATTATTGAAACTAGTCGATTACGCCGGTTTTCATCCAATTCAGCAAACACGTCATCCAAAATCAAGATTGGATCGTCGTCGTGTTCGCGCAAAGTTTTAAACGCTGCTAGCCGAAGCGCAATAGCGATTGACCAAGATTGGCCGTGTGAAGCATATCCTTTAGCGGGCAAGCTGCTTAGTTGAATATTTATATCGTCGCGGTGCGGGCCAACTAATGTTGTGCCTCGATCTACTTCATCCTTGCTGCGAGTTTCTAACTCTGTTTCAAACAATTTAACTATTTCGTTTTTGCTTGTAGTTTCAACTGGTAGCCAGCCATTTAAATAACTCAAGTAAAGCGGTTCGGTATCTCCACTTATTGTTTTTCCAAATTCAAATACCTGGGGTGCTATCCGTTTAATGTTTTCTAGTCGAGTGAAAATAATTTCAGACCCATGTTGTATTAGTTGTTCGCTCCAGGCATCTAGTGTTGCGCGTGCTTGTGGTGAAGGGGTTCTGCGACCTAAGGATTTTAAAAGTGTGTTGCGTTGTTTTAGTGTTCTTTCAAAATCACTTCGGGTATTTGAAAATTTCGGGATAAGCGATGTGCTTAATTCGTCGATAAATCTTCTTCTTGCTGACGGTTCACCTTTTACTAGTTCTAAGTCCTCCGGTGAAAAAATTACTGTTGTAACTAAACCTAAAATATCTTTTGGTTTTGAAAGTGGAGTGGCATTAAGTACGACTTTATTTAGGCCGGGGTAATTTATTGTTAGTTCGACTTGGGCTTGTCTGTTGTGTTTTTCCACACTTGCCCATATTGTTGCAGCGCTCTGACCGCTGCGAATAAGTGGTGCATCTTGGGAGACTCGATGGCTGCCCAGAGTAGCTAGGTAGTGGACTGCCTCAACAATATTTGTTTTACCGCGGCCGTTACGGCCAACAATAGTTGTTGCGCCTGGGGTAAAAGATAGGTCTAAATTTTCGTGATTACGAAAATTACGAAGGCCAAGTTTGGATATCTGCATTACTTACTGTTGCCGGATTGGCATCAACAAGTATTTAAAGGTGTCGTCGGGCTGTGCGCCAAAGTCTGTCGCTCCAGAAATCACAGCAGGCCTAATCGGTGTTGTCATAGAAACAACAGCAACTGAGGAATCGATCGCGCTTAAGCCATCAAGCAAGAACTGGTGGTTGAAAGAAATGGTTAATTCTTCACCGGTAAGTGTGCACTCAATGAATTCTTTTGCTTCTGCTACTTCGCCGCTGCCACCACCGCCGGTTATCACAGCTTCCCCGTTCGCGAAATGTACTCGGATCGGGGCTTCTCTTTCTAGAACTAGCGAAACGCGTTTTACAGATTCAACAAGTGCGCTAGTGCTAATTTGCGCAACCGTTGTTGACTCAGTTGGAAGTAAAGTCTGGTACTTCGGGAAATCTGCAGCCAGTAGCCGGCTGGTGGTTTGGCGGCCTGAGCCTTCAACACCAATTAACCCCTCGTTACCACTGGCGAACGCAAGTGAAATCGCTTCGCTATGTGATAGCGATTTTGAGGATTCAGATAAAAACTTTGCTGGTACCAGAGCGTGAGTGTTAAACGAAGTAGATTTTGGCGACCAATTCAATTCACGAACCGCCAGGCGGTATCTGTCGGTTGCGGCAAGTGTGATTACTGCGCCTTCAACATCAATTTTAACTCCGGTAAAAGCTGGCAATGTTTCATCTCGTGATGCAGCAACTGCTACTTGTGAAATTGCAGTTGCGAAATCAGCTCCAGCAACCGTTCCACTTAGCCCTGGCATTTTTGGTAGTGGCGGGTACTCAGCTACTGGCATTGTGGGAATTGTGAAAGAGGATCTACCGCAAGAAATCTTTGCGCGGTTGCCCTCGATAGAAAAATCAATCACAGCGGAAGGAAGTGAGCGGGCGATGTCTGCTAGTAGGCGGCCTGGGACTAAAACTGTTCCGGTTTCTATAACATCAGCTTTTAAATTTGCTTGGGCGCTTACGTCAGCGTCGCTGCCAGAAAGAGTTAGTCCAGATTTATCAGCCACTAAAAGCATGCCGGTTAATAAAGGTTGGGTTGACTTACTTGGTAGCGTGCGGGAAGCCCACAGCACTGCATCAGCCATTACATCGCGATCTACTTGGAACTTCACTTACAACTCACCCTCTGGTGTATCAACATCTTGAGT
>CANLIF010000075.1 GCA_947491175.1 Actinomycetota bacterium | reverse complement strand
TCTGCTTCTCGGCAGCGCTTTAAGGCTCTAACAATTACGCCCAAGCCAGACGAATCCATAAACGAAACATCAGTTAAATCAATAACGACCGAAGGAGTTCCAGAATCGATTGCAGCAATGATCGCAATGTCTAATTCAGGTGAAGTTGCTAAATCCACTTCGCCAGAAACCGTGATCAAGTAACGGTCTGATCCTGGGGTCGTTGCGATTTGCATCATGATTCCTTTCAAGAACTATCTCTAATCTACGCTATTGAGCGAATTCTCTGCCACAATCCCCGCCCTGGAGCTTGCGTATATAGTGGAGAAAAATGTTCGCAAGAACAGATTTGGGGTTGGCTCTGAGATCACGATGCCAATACTTTCTGGGGTCGAGATGCAATCCACAATTAGTCCATAGTTTGTGGTGCTGAATTCTATTGCCACGTCACATGCTTGTGCTTGATTAAATTCCAGTTCCTGCGCGCCTGCTAAAGCGATTGACTCAGCTTTTGTATTTAGCCGTTGTTGCGTAACTACAGCTTGGGCAATGGTTCCTATTAGACAAGTAGTGGCCAGCAAAGCTAACGAGATTACTAAAACCAAAATCGAAATCTGTCCTGATTCATTTCTTACGGATCGACGCATTATTAGCCAAACTCTTCGAATACTGGCTCGAGTCGTGCACACGCACTTGCAGTTAGTTCAAGTTGGTAAGGAAAGATTGCCAAACCAAAGTTCTTAGTTGTCTTTAATGTGACCTCGACAACTTCGATTTCTGGTGTAACGATTATATCCGTACCCTCAGGAAGCGAGTTGCGAAATGAATCAGGTATCGGATCGCCACGTCCTACAATTCGAGCCCCGAGAGCTGCGGCACTTTCCAATTTGATTTGGGTAACGGTCAAACTGATGAGCGAAATAGACATTGCAACCACAATCAAAAGTGCAGGAAGTGCCATAGCAAATTCGGCAATTGCGTATCCGTGTGTGCGTTGGACTAGATGCTTGCTCTCATCTAGTCCAACGCATTCTTCACGACTCATGACTAACTGAAGAAAAGAAAACTAAATGCCTGCTGAATAATCTTCCAGATCAGATCTTGCACTTCTGGACTCATCAGCAGCTTTATTAGGACTCCACCTAAACCAGCAGCGGCTATCGTTCCAACCGCATACTCTGCAGTTGTCATTCCTTCTTCATTCGTGCGAAGTTCACGTAATTTTGACTTCACTTATTCCCCCATTTCTGAATGTGCGCGATCGCGCAATTGAAGTCTGTTCAAACTCGTGTAATTGCGAAAGGCAGGATTTTGAATTGTTTACTTCGTGGGTGTGTGGATTACTAAAAGAATCCACCAAGCAATCCAGCAATAACAGGAACCACAGCAAGCAGGATGAATGCTGGCAGGAAACATAAGCCCAGGGGCAGGACACTCTTCACCGCAACGGACTTTATCCGCTTCAACTTTTCGGTATCGATGGAACTTTGCATTATGAATGCCACATCGGCTAATTGATCCGCTACCGGGCTACCAGAATTAAGCGAGGTAATAAGAGTGTCTGATATTGAACGCCAGCCTGGATTATCAATTGCGATCTGTTCAAGTCCACGTGCGAGTGGCAAGCCAATCCGAAACTGATTCAATCCGCACTCAAGTTCTTGAGCTGCAGCCGACGGCGAGTGCTTTTGCGAATGCTCAAGGGCATCGCCAATCGTCATACCTGAGCTCAGAGCTAACTGAATGATCTCTAGGGCGCGAAGAATGTCAGAACTTGAAGCAGCCTTTAACTCAGATCTAGGCAATTGCACTTTTGACTCAATTGACTCTTCAAGAACATCCGATTTAGGTGATGTTTGCCGAGGTAGGGGAAACCACAGATACACCGCAAGGCAAATACACAGAATTACCAACATCTTCATGCCACATCAGCCAATGCGCGATTCAGCAATCGCTTAATCCAAAGCCAACCAACGATTTCGAGTCCAAGTCCAATAACCAAACAGACTCTGCCAGCCATAGAGCCAAGTAACCAGGAAATTGAATCTGCGCCAAGAATTAATCCCATTCCCAGTCCCATTATTGGTAGGCCAGCAAGCACAACAACCGTGGCTTTCGTACTTGCCAATTCTGTTGAAATTAACTGCTCTTGTTTTCTGCGATTAATCAGTGTTTGGGTAATTTGAGTCAACGCGCCATTTATGCTGCTTCCAGAATTGGAACTTATTTCTAACAAGTTGGCACAGTTGAATAAGAAATTGTGTTGTGTTGCGTCTTTATGCAGAGCTGATAACAAGTTCGCTTCTGAGGTCAAAGCCTGTCGCGTATTCGTGAATGCAAACTCTGGAGATAGACTGATCGCAAATCTAAGGGCATCAGGTTGGTTTACTCCAGCATGTAGTTGACTCTTTAAGTTAAACACGAATTGAAGTTCTTCTTCAAAGGACATTTGGGATTTTGCTCTTTGTTTCAGATAAATGCTTGGGATTCGAATTCGAGACTTAATCACAAGTCTGGGCAACGGTCCTGTTGAAAGCGCTGCTGCAAGCGCAAGGCAAAAAGTCGCTAGCGCTAGCTTCATGCAATCTTCTTCAGAGACACCAAACTATCTAAGGGTTGCGTCGCTACCGTTCCATCAGCTGCTCTAACAAATCTTGCTAGCTCGGCGATGCCACGTTTTTCATCGCGCCCACTCTTCATTTGAATCACAATGTCGAATGCGGAATACATTTGGGCATGAATTGCTTCGCGCGGTAGTCCAGCTAGCAATCCCAGGGCTTCAATACGAGTTGGCACACTCGCTGCTTCATCTGCATGAATGGTTGTGGCACTTCCCTTATGCCCGGTGTTTAACGCTAGTAACAAATCGCTTATCTCTGGACCACGAACTTCACCGACGATGATTCGATCTGGGCGCATTCGAAGTGCTTGTCGCACTAAATCGGTCATTGATACTCCACCAGCTCCCTCACTATTTGCCAGGCGTGATTGAACACTCACTACATGTGGATGTGGAATCGAAAGCTCAGCGGAGTCTTCAATCAAAACAATCCGCTGGGTTGGCGCAACTTTGGCGAGCATGGCTGCCAACAAAGTAGTTTTCCCACTACCGGTCCCGCCACTGACAATAAAACTCTTTTGAGAGTCGACAACCTCATTGATTGCAAAGTATTTCTCTTCATTTAGATTCCCCGCAGCAAGCATGTCTTCGAGGGTTAATGGATAGCTAGCGGGAGTTCGAATCGAGATTGCAACACCACCTAACGAGATTGGGGGAAGTACTGCATGGAAACGCAATCCCGCATCAGTTTGAATATCCACAAATGGTTGCGCTTCATCGAGTCTGCGATGTCCGCGGGTGGCGATTCGTTTGGCAAATTCCTGCGCAGCAAGCTCTGAGTTGAATCGAACATCAGTCTTTTCTAGCCCGTTACCCCGATCTATCCAGACATCATCAAATCGATTAACCAAGATGTCAGTGAGATTAGGTAGAAACAACAATTCCTCCAAAGGCCCGAGCCCAAAGATTGACGCTAAAATCTCATCAACTAACTCAACCAAGTCCGTTTGTGATGTTGCTGGATAAAGTGTGCGAACAATTTTTGAAATAGATTCAGCATTTGGTTCAACTCTGGCTTCAATGCAAGCAGCTTGAACCTGCTCCAAGACATTAAGCAACTGACTTAAGTCCTCTTAGGTATTGAATTCGCTGGGCAAGTGAATTTAGATTTCGAGTGAAGCCACCAAGATTGATGCCTGATACTCCAAATCCCTGCTCAATTTGCTCCACAATCCGAACGTCGGTATTGATTACGGATGCAAGCGGAGTATTCAACAGTTCCGCGATCTGCATCGGTTCCAGATTTGAACCTGGCACATTTCGCACCACTAGTTCAAGACTTCTTGCGGATCCCGCTAGTTCAGCAATAGTACGCTTGGCGCTGGCACACCCTCGAACCGTTGCAGTCGTTGTCACTAAAACCAAGTCACAGTCAGCGATTGCTTCAATTGAGAAATCTTTATCGCTGACTTTTGGAAAATCAATCACTACTAGTTCACAGGCTTCTTTAAGTTTGTCCAAGATTAAGTCCCTTGGAATTGGAGTTTCCACAAAGGTCAATTTCCCATGAGTCAACAACCCAACGCCGTCCCGACTTGGCAGACTTTGATACACATCATTGCCATTTATGGATCCAGATAGCTCTGAAAAATCATGCCAGCGCATACCGGTGATATTTTCAAGTCCAAAAGTAATGTCTAAACTCGCTGAACTTTGATCAAAGTCAACTAGTACTACGTTTTGGAAAAGTTGCCGGGCGTGAAATGCCAGACCACACGCTAAAAGGGAGGCACCAGCGCCACCAGAGGCCGGAACTATTCCCACTGATAGGCCCTTAGATTTCACTGGTGTGCTTAAGTTCTCAATTAGCCACTCTCGTGAGTCCGGAATTGTTGCAACATGTTTGGCCGAAAGTCGCAGTGCGCTACTCCAAGTTTGAGTATTCGTTGCGCCAACTACCACGAGGTTCACATCATTATGTATTAATTCAATTTCAGAAAGTTCTTGGCTCACGAAAATTCGGTAGGCGTGGTCAATTTCTGATTTAGTAGGTTCACTTGCGATTACTAAATGGGTTTGAGTAACTGCGGCGATGGTTTTGAATTCACTGACCACTCGGTCATCGCTAGTAACAAGAAGTGCATGCATTTAGGCTCCAAATTCCAAATTGCGCGAATAGACTCGACTTTGGAATCATGCGGCTTGCCAAAGATATAGAAAATCCTCAAAGTGAAATTGTGTCGAAGTGACGGCTGTGGAAAAGTCATTGCCCTTGATGAGGGATCAAGTTACTTTTTGGTGTCAGCCATTTCCGCCAGTTCCTTAGCCATTTCTGCGCCCCTACGGATCGCTTCGCCTTGCCAAGAAATGAATGCGCCGACACCTTCGCGGGTTCCAGACATATATCCAGTGAGCGCTTTTACATATGCAGGGCGACCAAGCAGGAACGCACCGTATTCGCTCATTACCAGCCCATCATTATCAACATTGCGGGCCGACAAAATCAATCGAGTACTTGCCCGGGCAACTAAATATGAGCCTTGCGAAAACGGTCGCAAAGTAGCGAGCTCCGCATGCGCGATAGCCGCCACCAATATAGAAGGTGCTTTGGACTCAATAACTAAATCTGCCAGCTGGCTCAACCGCTCTTGCAAGACTTCATGCGGCGGCAAGCTGCCTAACCGAAGTGGGTCATTGACTTCATTTGTTGTCCGGGGCCGGCCACGGTCTTCCTCTGTAGAAACAAATGTATGAAGTCGCGCAAATACTTTGAGTGGTTCAGATTTGAATGCCAAATGTTGTAAGTCGGCTTCGGCAGTTACTAACAAGCCTTGATCCGAAAGCGAACCCATTGGCGAGACTTCTGGTTCCATAGTTGGATCTTTTGGCATTTGCGCGCCATCAAGAGCGGCGGTTGCAAACCCAGCAATTCTGCGGGTGTAGGGAATCAGTGCATCTTTGTGTCGACGCACAGTTCGATTCCACATCAATTCGTCAATTGCTTTTAACGTTGCATCACATCCACTGGATATGCCAGGAATCGATAGCAGGTTACTTAGTGGATCAACTTTGGATTGCGAAGACACTTTTATTACTTGGAGCCTGAACGCAAATTTGAAATGGTTTGCACGGTGTTTGTTAGTGACTGTGCGGTCTTAGTTCCAAAAGTAATTTTAGATACTTGGCGCTTTGCTAACAGGCCCAAAAATATTGCGCTGACAACTAGGCCACCGACCACAAAAAGGAAACTAACCCAAAGCTCGAATCCAAGGGTGTTTAGGTAATAAGCCACAGCAATAAATGCGAATACAAATGCAAGATTTAGTAAAGCAATGGCAGTTACAAAAAGGCCGGAAGACTTTGCTAACCGACCGACAGATTCTTTTGCTTCTGCTTGAGCTAACTCAATGTGACTAGTAACAAGTGAAGTTACGTCTTCTTTAATCGAATTGATCATCGATACAAAGTTCGCATCTTTTTCTGAGCTCATAGTCACATCGTAATACAGGCCAGCCAGATCCAAAATCTATTGAACTACTCGGTTTTATAGCGCCCAATTGCCCGTGATCGCAATGAGATCGCTAGGACTGAGACAGCAATAGCGACCAAGTTTGTAAAGATAATTGCAAATTTGCTCGTGACCATCATTGACGCGTCATCACCAAATGAAACTTCTGCGACTAGCAGGGCTACCGTGAATCCGATGCTGGCTAAAGAGCCAACTACAACAACATCCCACCAGGACAGCGAAGGATTCAGGGTTCCCTTGGTAAATCGGGAGACGATAAATGCGCCAGCCGTAACTCCAACTGGTTG
>CANLIF010000074.1 GCA_947491175.1 Actinomycetota bacterium | reverse complement strand
TTTTTGGCACAACTGTTACCTCACCAATCTTTGGCGTTGAAGTTCCGATCCTGGCTCACACTTTGGCGGATCCAGAAAAGGGTTCGGGCATTGCGATGATCTGTACCTTTGGTGACACTACTGACGTAACGTGGTGGCGCGAGCTACAGTTACTTACTCGGCCAATCATTGGTTGGGACGGCCGCATTATTACTGAAGTGCCGGAATGGATTAAATCTGATCTGGGCAAAAATGCTTATGCCACCTTAGCTGGCTTAACCGCTCACTCGGCAAAGGAAAAGATTGCTGAACTCCTTCGCGAATCTGGCGATCTTGAAGGTGAAATTAGACAGATCGTTCATCCTGTTAAGTTTTTTGAAAAAGGCGACAAGCCGCTGGAAATTGTTACGACTCGTCAGTGGTACATCCGTAACGGTGGTCGCGATGCCGACTTGCGCGCAGAATTAGTAGCAAGCGGCCAGCAGATAACTTGGCATCCAGATCACATGAAGGTCCGTTACCAAAACTGGGTTGAAGGCCTAAATGGTGACTGGTTAATTTCTCGCCAACGCTTCTTTGGCGTACCCGTTCCAGTTTGGTATGCACTCGATGCTGATGGAAATCCAATTTGGGACAAGGTTTTGGTTCCTGATGCAGAGTTACTTCCAATTGATCCATCATCAGATGCCCCAGCTGGATACACCGAGGATCACCGTGGAGTTCCTGGCGGATTCATGGGCGATCCAGATGTTATGGACACTTGGGCCACTTCTTCTCTGACTCCACAAATTGCCGGAGGCTGGGGATTTGATGAAGATCTCTGGAATCGTGTTTGGCCATTTGACGTTCGCCCGCAAGCGCACGAAATCATTCGCACCTGGCTGTTTGGAAGTGTGGTTCGAGCACATCTCGAAGAAAAAGTCTTGCCTTGGAAGCATGCTTTGATTTCTGGTTGGATCCTGGATCCAGACCGAAAGAAGATGTCTAAGTCAAAAGGCAATGTTGTTACTCCCCTAGACCTTCTAGATGAACACGGCAGTGACGGCGTTCGCTATTGGGCAGCAAGCGGTCGCCCGGGAACCGACACTGCATTTGATGTTGGCCAAATGAAGATTGGCCGCCGCCTGGCCACCAAAATTCTCAACGCTAGCAAGTTTGTTTTATTGCAAGGCAGCGCTGCACCAGAGGCAATCACTGAACCAATTGATAAGGCGCTTTTGGCAGCTCTTGCTGACGTAGTTGATGAAGCTACTAAAGCATTCGAAAACTTTAATTACACCAAAGCAATGGAAGCAGCTGAGGTTTTCTTCTGGGCTTTCTGTGATGATCACTTAGAGCTTGTGAAAGATCGGGCTTATGGGTTGGCTGGTGAATCTGGAGCGGAATCTGCACGGGCTTCCTTAACTATCGCTCTTGATACCTTGATTAAATTGTTCGCACCGTTCTTGCCATTCGTAACCGAAGAAGTTTGGTCTTGGACTCATGACGATTCAGTTCATAAGTCTGCTTGGCCAACCTCCGCCTCGCTGCGTGAATTCAACGGTGACTCTTCGTTACTAGCCGTTTCAGCCGAGATTCTTTCGCATCTTCGCAAGTCAAAGAGTGAGGCAAAGGTTTCCATGAAGGCTGACATAGCCAAAGCGGTAATCAGTGCACCTGCTGAATCAATTGCGAATGCAAAGCTAGTCTCGGCAGATTTACGGGCTGCTGGTCGAGTCCAAACAGACTTTGCATATGTAGAAAGCGCGAGCTCAATCTCACTTGAGATCAAACTCGCGCCAACTAGCGAAAGTTAATTACTTAAGCTGTCTTTTCCTTTGGAATTCGCTTTGCAACAGGTGCTTCACGCGGAACTAGGGTTGGAGTTACGTGCTTAGCCACAACTTCACCGTTGATTACGACGCGAGCGATGTCCTCACGGCTAGGAATGTCATACATAACCGAAAGTAAGACTTCTTCCATGATTGCGCGAAGTCCACGAGCACCAGTGCCGCGAAGAATTGCTTGCTCAGCAACTGCCTCAAGAGCATCTGGTGTGAATTCAAGTTCAACGCCATCTAGATCAAAGAGTTTTTGGTATTGGCGAACCAATGCATTCTTTGGTTCAGTTAGCACTGCAACCAAAGCCTCTTTATCGAGCTGGGCAACTGAAGTAAACACTGGAAGACGTCCGATGAATTCTGGAATCATGCCAAACTTCAACATGTCTTCAGGCATTACCTGCGAGAAGATGTCTTGTTCGTTTACTTCTTCTTGTTCAATGTTCGCAGTGAAGCCAAGCGCTTTTTTACCTACGCGCTGGCGAATGATTTGATCCAAACCTGCAAATGCGCCACCAACAATAAAGAGCACGTTGCTGGTATCAATTTGAATAAATTCTTGATGCGGATGCTTACGTCCACCTTGTGGTGGCACCGAAGCAGTTGTGCCTTCAAGAATCTTTAGCAGCGCCTGCTGGACACCTTCACCGGATACATCGCGAGTGATCGATGGGTTTTCGCTCTTGCGGGCAACCTTGTCGATTTCGTCGATGTAGATAATTCCAGTTTCAGCTTTTTTGACGTCATAGTCAGCGGCCTGAATCAACTTAAGCAAAATGTTTTCAACGTCTTCGCCCACGTATCCAGCTTCGGTCAATGCAGTGGCATCCGCAATTGCGAACGGCACATTAAGCATGCGTGCCAAAGTTTGGGCCAAAAGGGTCTTGCCAGATCCAGTTGGACCCAATAGCAAAATGTTTGACTTAGCTAGTTCAACGCCTTCTTCGCGAGAAGATTCATTGGCGCCAGCCTGAACTCGCTTGTAGTGGTTGTAGACCGCAACGGAAAGTGACTTCTTTGCCACTTCTTGACCGATCACGTACTGGTCAAGGAAGGCGTAAATCTCGCGGGGCTTTGGAAGTTCATCCCAACCCAGGTTTACTGACTCGCCCAATTCTTCTTCGATGATTTCATTGCACAAGTCAATGCATTCGTCACAGATATAAACTGCAGGGCCAGCAATCAATTTCTTGACTTGCTTTTGGCTCTTGCCGCAGAACGAACACTTCAACAGGTCGCCACTTTCGCCGATACGAGCCATAGTGGTCACCTCCCGGGGGAATAAGTGTGGACAGATACTTCGAGCGTCTTACTAAAGTACCTTGAATTCAGCGGTTTCTCTTGGCGTACACGCCCAGAAAAGTGCTATTTGTTAAGTGGAACCCGTGAAGTTAGCACCTGATCGATGATGCCGTACTCCTTGGCCTGTGGCGCGGTAAGAATTTTGTCGCGATCCATGTCAAGACGAATCTCTTCAATTGATCGTCCAGTGTGATGAGAGAAGATGCCTTCCATTTCATCACGCATACGCAAAATTTCATTAGCCTGAATTTCGATGTCAGAACCTTGGCCACCACCTTCGGTGTAAGGCTGGTGAATCAAAACTCGAGCATGTGGCAATGCAAAGCGCTTACCTGGTGTTCCAGCTGCAAGTAAAACTGATGCAGCCGATGCAGCCTGTCCAAGACATACGGTCTGAACGTTGCACTTAACGAACTGCATGGTGTCATAAATTGCAGTCATCGCAGTGTAAGAACCACCCGGTGAGTTGATGTACATCTGAATGTCGCGCTCAGGGTCAAGGGACTCGAGAACAAGTAGTTGTGCCATTACGTCATCGGCAGACGCGTCATCGATCTGGACGCCCAAGAAAACAATGCGCTCTTCGAAAAGCTTTCCGTAAGGGTTGTACTCGCGAATACCTTGCGGAGTGCGCTCAATATAGTTCGGGAGAATGTATCGCGATTGTGGTGAATAATCCATGTGAGTCTCCCCTTATGCCGTTCCGCCTTCGCCAGCCACATCGCGCGCACTGCGCACAACGTGATCGACGAAACCATAGTCTTTTGCTTCTTCTGCAGTGAACCAACGATCACGATCTGAATCTTCGGTAACCGTTTCCACTGTTTGGCCAGTGTGCTCAGCAATTAGCTCAGCCATTTTTGCCTTAGTAAATTTCATTTGTTCCGCTTGGATCTTGATGTCAGCAGCCGTGCCACCAATGCCACCGGAAGGTTGATGCATCATGATGCGAGCGTGTGGCAACGAGTAGCGCTTGCCAGCAGCACCAGCGCAAAGTAGGAACTGACCCATCGATGCGGCAAGACCCATAGCAACGGTTGCAACATCATTCTTTACGAATTGCATGGTGTCATAAATGGCCATACCAGCGCTAATTGATCCACCTGGAGAGTTTATGTAAAGGAATATGTCTTTTTCCTGATCGTCTGCAGCAAGCAGCAAGATCTGGGCACAGATGGCATTTGCCATTTCATCTGCAACTTGAGTTCCCATAAAGATAATGCGATCTTGTAAAAGGCGCTGGTAAACCGAATCGCCAAATTGCTGACCTGATGGGGACGGGGTGCGTGCTTCCGGAAGTGTTAATCCCGGTACCTCGATGCCGCTCACAAATACTCCTAAAGGTTTAGTAACAACTAAACACTAAGGGGTGGACCTGACATTGGCAGGGGCGACATGGGCATGTTCGCTCCAAGCGTTGTAGATACCTATTGATACGAGGGTTCGAGCCTGACTATTCGTCAGCCTCGCGGTGTTTACTCGCTTCGAGACTGACTATTCGTCAGCCTCGCGGTGTTTACTCGCTTCGAGACTGACTATTCGTCAGCCTCGAAGTTTTCCTCATCTGAGCTGGCGTCGAACTCGGCGTCAAAGTCTGCATCGGATTCATCGCCACGAAGTACTGAATCAAGATCAATTTTGTTACCAGATTTGTCAATGACCGTGACATTTTCTAGCACGTGAGCTAGTGCCTTTGCGCGTCGAACTTCAGAAACTGCGCCTTGCACTTGTCCGGACTGGACCAATTGGTCAGCAAACTGATCTGGAGCCATGTTGTAGCGCTGTGCTTCTTGCATCAACCACTGCGAAAGTTCAGCATCGTTGACTTGCAAGTCTTCGACTTCAGCGATTTTGTCCAGAACTATGCGGGACTTCATTCCACTTCTAGTGTTCGTTTCAAACTCTGCTTTGTGAGCCTCGTCGCCATGGCCATCTTCGAAGTGTGCATCAATTTCATCCTGAATCGTGCGATCCGGAAGATCAATCTTCACAGCTTCCATAAGTGCATCATGCGTCAAGTCACGAGCCTGGTAAGCCTGCTCGATTAAGCGGACTCGGCCAAGTCGAGTGCGAACGTCTTCACGCAGTTCGCCAATGGTGTCGAATTCACTTGCCAGCTGGGCAAATTCATCATCTGCATCTGGTAATTCGCGTTCCCGAACTGCTTTGACATTTACTTCAACAGTGATGCCCTTGCCGCTCCACTGACCAGCGGATGGTGTGAATAGGAAGTGACGGACTTCGTCGGCCTTTGCGCCGCGAACTGCATCGTCAAATCCTGGAACCATGTCATCAGAACCAAGTTCATAACTAAATGCGGTAGCAGCTAACTCTTCAACAACTTGACCGTCATGATCGCCACTTAGATCAACTAAGAGCACGTCGCCATCTTTGGCCGCGCGGGTTACATCTTTTAAGGCGCCGAAGCGGCCACGAAGACCCGTTAGTTGTTCTTCAACCTGATCCACAGTTACTTCAGCGTCATCAACAACGACCTTTAGTAAATCAAACTTAGGTAGCTCAAATTCAGGTCGGATATCAAGTTCAGCCGTAAAAATTAATCCAGTCTCTTCATCAAGTGTTGTTACATCAACTTCTGGACGACCGAGTTGAACGATCTTGTTTTCAATCATTGCTTGTGCCAGCCCAGATGGGATTGCATCGTTGACGGCTTCTTCGAGCACTACTGCTCTACCAACGCGCTGATCAATGATCCGAGTTGGGATTTTGCCTTTTCTAAATCCTGGAATGTTCACCTGGGTGCTAATGCGCGCATATGCAGAATCCAAAGATGGCTGCAGGTCTGCAAACGGCATCTCGATTGTGATCTTGATGCGTGACGGGGAAATGTTTTCTACGGCGCTCTTCACGACTCTCCTAGTTATTAGGCGTATTTATGTGGCGTTAGATGTGTAGAGCCCGCCCAAATTAATAAGGCGGACTCCACAACTACGAGTCGGGGCGGAGAGACTCGAACTCTCGGTCTCCTGCTCCCAAAGCAGGCGCGCTAGCCACTACGCTACGCCCCGATCTTGCTGTTCGATTGTAGTAGAAATTATGAGATACTCTAAATCTGTCCAATTGAAAGATTGGCCTCGCGGGTGTAGCTCAATGGTAGAGCCCCAGCCTTCCAAGCTGGCCATGCCGGTTCGATCCCGGTCACCCGCTCGTATAAGGATCCGCGAATTCCGCGGGCGAGGGCCGAACAGTATCCTTTTCATCGCTCCAAGATTTTTCAGAATCACAGAGGCGAAACCTCTGGGTTTAATTAGACTTATGAGATGTCGAACTTGTTTGCCCATCCC
>CANLIF010000073.1 GCA_947491175.1 Actinomycetota bacterium | reverse complement strand
CTTGACTATTGGGCGCGCACTTCACTGGTCTTACCAACGGTCCGCCCAGCAACTGGTTCTGGAACTGCGCGGCTGTATGGCTTCCGAGACATCTTGGAACTAAAGATTGTTAAGCGCTTACTTGATACCGGGGTTTCACTTCAGCAGATCCGCACTGCGGTTGAGCATTTGCGAGCCCGCGGAACAACCGATTTAACTCAAGTCACGCTTATGAGCGACGGAGTCAGTGTTTATGAATGCACATCGCCAGATGAAGTAATTGACTTACTAGCTGGTGGTCAAGGCGTATTTGGCATCGCTATTGGCCGGGTATGGCAAGAAATTGAAGGCTCACTTTCCCAACTGCCTAGTTACCAGTCAGAGTACGCAGTTAGCGATTCGGGCGCTTCGCAAAATCCTGTGACCGGAAGCGACGAGCTTTCTATGCGCCGTAGGGCTCGGGTAGCAGGGGAATAACCGGGCATATTCTCAAGATCGGTAGTATCATGAAAGTGCTATCGATTCCGATTGGGAGAGAGCGCACAGCCAGTGCGCCGCCGAAGGGGCAATGCTCCCCAGAACCTCTCAGGCAACAGGACCAATTGGGATCAGCAACTCTGAAGTATCCATGACAGAGGGGGAGGACCGGCAACGGTCTATCCGTCTATTATCTTTGGGGTACTAAATGTCAGTCCAAGCTCAGCAGGATTCTTACGCACAATTTGCCGATCGCCACATCGGTCCAAATACCAGCGACTTAACTAAGATCCTTAGTTTCATCGGTTACAGCTCACTTGATCAGTTGAGTAAAGATGCGGTGCCGACCAACATTCAAAATACTTTGCCGCTGGCGTTAGCAGAGGGCGCATCTGAAGCAGAAGTACTTGCCGAGTTGCGAGTATTCGCCAATGCAAACGAAGTGCTTACTTCGATGATTGGTCTTGGCTATTACGGCACGTATACCCCTGGCGTGATTCTGCGGAACATTACCGAGAACCCAGCCTGGTACACCGCCTATACGCCATACCAGCCTGAAATTTCACAAGGTCGCCTTGAAGCACTTATCAACTTCCAAACCATGGTAACTGACTTAACCGGCCTAGACATCGCAAGTGCTTCACTACTAGATGAATCAACCGCAGCCGCTGAAGCTATGACGTTGATGCGTCGCATCTCAAAGAGTGAGTCAAATGTATTTGCAGTAGATGCAGATACTCATCCCCAAACTCTTGCAGTAATTGCTACCCGCGCTGAACCAATTGGAATCGAACTAGCGTTAATTGATGTTGATTCCCAAGAAATCCCAGATTGCTTTGGCGTGCTGCTTAGTTACCCAGGCAGTAGCGGCAAAATTCGAAACATTGAACCATTGATTGTGACCGCTCATGGGCGGGACATCCTCGTAGGCGTGACAACAGATTTGTTAGCACTGACTGTGCTTAAGTCGCCAGGTGAGCTAGGCGCCGACATCGTTGTTGGATCCTCGCAGCGATTTGGCGTGCCAATGGGATTCGGTGGTCCGCACGCTGGATTTATGTCAGTTCGAAATGGCCTTGAGCGTTCCTTGCCAGGACGCTTAGTCGGTGTCAGTATCGATGCTGACGGCCACACTGCTTATCGTCTAGCCCTGCAGACTCGCGAACAGCACATTCGTCGAGATAAAGCCACAAGTAACATCTGTACGGCTCAGGTCCTGCTCGCCGTAATGGCGTCGATGTACGCGGTTTATCACGGCCCAGATGGTCTAGAACGCATTGCGATTAACGTTCACCGTCGAGCCACTGCTCTGGCGCAAGGACTTGCCGCAGGGGGAGTGGCTACTAGCCAAGACTTCTTCGACACAATCCGAGTAACTGTTCCTGGCAAAGCGCGCGCGGTAGTTGGCGCGGCTCGGGCACGGGGAATTACAGTCTGGGAAGTCGACAGTGACACAGTCTCGTTAAGTGTCGATGAAACAACGAGTCAAGAAACTGTTGAACAAGTATGGGCAGCATTTAACGATGCTATTGGTGGGTCCTTCGCAACCAAGTACTCAGAGGTAATTGAAATTGAAAGCTTGCCAGCGAACCTGCTTAGAACATCGGCGTATTTAGAACACCCAGTATTTAACTCGCATCACAGTGAAACCGAAATGCTGCGATATATTCGCAGATTGTCTGACAAAGACATCGCACTGGATCGTTCGATGATTCCACTGGGTTCTTGCACCATGAAGTTAAATGGCACAACCGAAATGGAATCAGTCACTTGGCCAGAGTTCGCGGGGATTCATCCTTTCGCGCCACTTGATAGTGTCAACGGATATTTAACTATGATTCGTCAACTTGAAGATTGGTTGATTGAAATAACCGGATACGACGCCATCTCGCTGCAGCCTAACGCTGGTTCGCAAGGGGAGTTTGCGGGACTGTTGGCTATCCGTGGTTATCACAAGTCACGCGGAGACGATCAACGTAAAGTTTGTTTGATTCCTAGCTCGGCCCACGGCACGAACGCAGCTTCTGCCGTCATGGCAGGTATGCGCGTTGTTGTCGTTAACTGTGATGATTTCGGAAACGTAGACATGGATGATCTCAAGCACAAAATCATGGAGAGTTCAGATGAGTTAGCTGCATTGATGATTACGTATCCATCCACACACGGAGTATATGAAGCAAGCGTTTCAGACATTTGTGCAATGGTCCATGATGCTGGTGGTCAGGTTTACGTTGATGGCGCGAACTTAAACGCTCTCGTTGGATTGGCAAAGCCAGGAAAATTCGGGGCAGATGTATCGCACTTGAATTTGCACAAAACTTTCGCTATCCCGCACGGCGGCGGCGGCCCTGGTGTTGGGCCAGTTGGAGTGCGTGAGCACTTGGCGCCATTCTTGCCATCACACCCATTTCGTCCTGAAGCTGGACCAACTGCGCGTGGTTACGCCGATGGTGGGGTAGGAGCAGTCAGTGGCGCGCCTTGGGGTAGTGCAGGCATCCTGCCAATTCCATGGGCATACATCCGACTAATGGGTGGGGAAGGCTTGACAAAGGCCACTCAAGTTGCTGTGGCATCGGCAAATTACATTGCAAAGCAGTTAGCCGATGATTTCCCAGTTCTTTATGTTGGAGCAAATGGCCTGGTAGCTCACGAATGCATATTGGATCTTCGGGACATCACCAAAGAGTCTGGTGTGACTGTAGATGACGTTGCTAAGCGACTGATTGACTTTGGGTTCCATGCTCCGACTATGTCGTTTCCAGTGGCAGGAACTCTGATGGTCGAGCCAACTGAGAGCGAGTCTTTGTACGAGCTGGATCGCTTTATAGACGCCATGAAGGCGATCAAGGCAGAGATCAACAAGGTCCAGCAGGGGATTTGGCCAGTGGAGGACAATCCGCTGCATCATGCGCCTCATACTGCCGCTTACCTACTTGGAGATTGGGATCATCCTTACACCCGTGAGGAAGCCGCTTATCCAGTGCCAAGGATCCGGGATAACAAGTACTGGCCATCAGTGCGTCGACTAGATGGAACTTACGGTGATCGAAACTTGGTTTGTGCTTGCCCACCAATTTCTGATTTTGTTTAAGCTTGCAATATCTCTAATTAACTCCGCTAGTTGATGTCACAGGCAAGCCTGGCAAGTTGCCTGTGCTGGGTGCGTCAGGGGATTCTTAGTTACGGGCTCTGGAGTTAGATTAAACATTCGAATCGTTATTACTTGACATAATGTATCTTATCGGGTGCTTGTGATGTCAATAAACCCAGTAAGGACGGGTGTTTCTCGCATGTTGATTCCTCGGATGGTTTAGATGTCAGCCTTTACGGGTATCCCATAAGCACATCGAGATTCAGTATCCATGGAGGCCAATTATGGGTGAAGCAATGCGAGGCTCGCGTCTAGGATCCACAAGTTACGAAGTTGATCCAGGTCTTTACGCGCCGCGAGAACTCACCACCTACGTCTGTAAGAACCAGCACCGAGTAACCATGCCGTTCTCAATTGAAGCCGATGAGATTCCTGACTCTTGGCCCTGTGCTTGTGGCGCAGCTGGGTTACGTCAAGGTGTCCAGAGACAGCCAGTTCCAGAACCAAAACATGTACGCACTCACTGGGACATGCTCCTGGAGCGTCGCAGCATCAAAGAGCTCCAAGACATCCTTAAGGAACGCCTACAGTTCGTCCGCGCAAAAGCGTCTTAGCTGTTACCCCAGGAAAAGCGTCTAAAAACTATATAGACGAGAGCGATTCAGCCCTGGAAGAGCCCTTCGGAAAACTCCGGGGCGAAAAATTTGCGAAGCAACTCTTTTGAGCAACGGACTGTTTTCCGAAGGGCTTAAGAGCGGTTGAACACTCGCCTTAAGTCAGAGAGACGCTTTTCGATTCCCCATTGGGTAACCCGCCACAACGCTTCTTTAACAATAGAACCATCCATCTTGCTCTCGCCTAGTTCGCGCTCAACAAATGTAATTGGGACCTCAGTAATTCTTAAGTCAGCCTTAACTGCTCGCCAAGCCATGTCCACTTGAAAACAATATCCTTGACTTGCAACGTGATCGATATCCATCTGATCCAGGGCGCTCATTCGGTAGGCACGAAACCCACCGGTTGCATCTTGAATCGGTATACCAAGCCAAATTTTCGTATAGAGGTTTCCACCACGAGATAGTAGTTTGCGGCTCAACGGCCAGTTAACAACTTTGCCCTGTTTAACCCAACGCGAACCTAGAACCACATCGCTGTAAGTTAGCGCATCAAGAATTATTGTCAGGTCGACTGGTCGATGTGAACCGTCAGCATCCATTTCAACGACTACGATGTAGCCGTTGGCCTTCGCCCAACCAAACGCATCGAGATAAGCCGCACCTAACCCAGCCTTAGTAGCTCGGTGTAGCACGAATATCCCCGAGTCGTTATTTCGCAGACCTTCAGCCACTTCCCCAGTGCCATCGGGAGAGTTATCATCGGCAATCAGGATGTCTACTTTGGGCTCTGCCGTCCGAACTCCAGCAACGATGATTGGCAAACTTTCCCGCTCGTTATAAGTGGGAATAACAACTAAGGTTTTCCCAATGTCACGCGGCGTCATTACCTAAGCCTAAGCGAAAAGATTAAGCTCTTTTGCCACGTGAAGATCGGTAACCCAATGCAAGGAGGACGATGCTAACTATTAGGACCCAATGCGGATACCTATTTACGAATGTCTTTTCGGATATCAATTCCACTTCACCGGTGACGATAGCTGACTCAAACTGTGCAGTTTTCATTAAAACTTCACCATCGTTTCGAATCAATCCAGAAATACCTGAGGTACTCGCAACCAAAAATGCACGCTGACTCTCGATGGCTCGGAACCTAGTAATAGCAAATTGCTGGCTAGGTTGTGCGGTGTTGCCAAATGTCGAGTTGTTCGTTTGCACGACCATAACCTGCGCGCCTGCAGCAACGGTGTCATAAACAAGGTTGGCATATGCAATTTCGAAACAGATGACATCGCCAATCTTCTTGTCCCCAACACTGAAAACGCCTACTTTGTTTCCAGACACAAAGTCGTTAGGGATTTGGTCAAACCTCTTGATATAGCGAGCTAGAAAATCTCTCATTGGAAGATACTCACCGAATGGCAAAGGGTGGCGTTTCACATACATCTCCCCTGGGCCAGATTCAGCACTCCACAAAATACCAACGTTGCGCGGTCCAACTGCAGTTAAGTCTTCGCCATTCGACAAAGTGCCACCAGAGAATGTTGTGCCACCAATCAGAATTGGAATCTCGGTGCTGGCACTTAATCGATTAATCTCATCGGCGGCAAGGCCCGGGGCTAACGGATCTATGTCCGTACCACTTTCTGGCCAAACAATTAGATCAGGCGCGGGTGTCTTACCTGATTCAATGTCTGCTAACAGCAATTCAGTTGTCTTGATGTGGTTATTAAGTACTGCGGCCCGTTGCACGCTCAATGTGTTGCCATCGCGTGGCACGTTTCCTTGAACTGCCGAAAGTGTCACAGTCTCATTGGAATGCAAAACATCCACACTCCGAGCGAACAGCAGGCAAATAGCAACTAGTAACACTCCAGTTAAGGATCGGTGCTTTAAAAGTTTTAGCAAAGCGGCAGCGCAA
Source organism: Actinomycetota bacterium (assembly GCA_947491175.1). Classification (GTDB taxonomy): domain Bacteria; phylum Actinomycetota; class Actinomycetes; order S36-B12; family UBA5976; genus UBA5976. The sequence goes on along the minus strand of CANLIF010000073.1, from coordinate 395 downwards.
ACCACCACTGCCCCACTAACGCCTGCTTGGCCGCCAAGGGTAGCAAGATTCACTAATGGACCATCTAATTGGCTGTAGGCAATAAGCCCCCACGGCAGGCCACCCCAAGGCCAATTTGCTCGAATCACCTCCAAGACAACAATTAGAGCTGCCGGTGGAAAGTAGAACCATTTTGATTTGGAGTCAACGTCTAGCAATCCAAAGATTAGCCAGGGCAAAGCGCAGATCAAAGTAAGTGCAAACCAAGCATCGTTACCTAGTGAGCTGACCCATTGCACGTGGAATCCAAAATACGTGAAGGCGAAAAGTGCTGTGATCTTGAGGCGAGCCCGCCTGGATTGCGAATCAAGGATCGCAAGGAGGATGGCAATACCCAGAATCGCGGCCCACCAATG
>CANLIF010000072.1 GCA_947491175.1 Actinomycetota bacterium | reverse complement strand
GGAAAGCTTCGTCTCCAGGAAGCAAACCCACGCGCGACAATGTGTATGCCTTGCCGCGAGCGTGAAGACCGTTCCTAACGTCGTGTATCGTCGCCACCTACTAGTAACTGCACTATTCGTCACATTTATAGATTTGGCGACTAAAGCATGGGCGGTAGCCGCACTCGAGAATCAATCTGAAATAAGAGTCATTGGCGACTTTCTGAAGTTCTCATTCGTTAGAAACCCAGGAGCTGCGTTTTCTTTTGGAACCAGTGTCACTTGGGTATTCACATTGGTAGCAATTGCAGTCAGTATTGCGATTTTGTGGATCTCCCGGACCGTTACAAATAGACCATGGGCAATTGCGCTGGGTGGCTTACTGGGTGGCGCAGTCGGGAACTTAATTGATCGAATTTTCCGCAGTCCAGAAATTTTTCAGGGACATGTTGTGGACTTTATTTCATTGCCTAATTACCCGATGTTCAATGTCAGCGATAGCGCAGTAGTTCTGTCGGCAATTGCAATGGTGATTCTTTCATTGCGTGGTGTCGAGTATCAAGCTCCAAATGCACTTCCAACACAAAACGATTCGGAATAAAGATGATTCGCACTTGGCCGATAGACGAATCACTTGAAGGTGAACGTTGTGATGTGGCATTGTCGAGGCTGACCGGTGAGTCACGAGCAACTTGCGTCACGTTACTCGAAGAAAAGCGAGTCACGTTAAATGGCAAAGTTGCCCAAAAAAGTGCTCGCTTAGCATTTGGCGACGTAATTGAAGTAGATCTCCCAGACCCTGATATGTATGATGCTGAACCTACAGTTGAGCTGCCAATCGTTTTTGAAGATGATTCATTTGTTGTTATTGATAAACCTGCTGGCGTAGCAGCTCATCCCAGTCAGGGTTGGTCTGGGCCAACAGTTACTGGGTCACTAACCGCAATGGGAACTGTTCTTACTTCATTTGGGCCAAGTGAGCGCAAAGGAATTGTGCATCGATTAGATGTTGGTACCAGTGGGTTAATGGTGGTCACCAAATCTGAACGTGCCTACGTGAGTATTAAAGACCAGTTCCGGGATCGAACAGTGGACAAGATTTATCACACTTTGATTCAAGGCCGGTTAGATCCGATTAACGGAACTATTGATGCTCCCATCGATCGCCACCCGTCGTCGTCGTATCGATTTGCCATCATGAGTGGTGGCCGCCCAAGTATCACGCATTACGACACTTTGGAATCCTTTGCTTATGCATCATTGCTAGAAGTTCATCTAGAAACTGGAAGAACTCATCAAATTAGAGTTCACATGTCAGGCCTTCGACATCCGTGTTGTGGCGATCTTACATACGGCGCCGACCCGACTGTGGCTGCCAAATTAAAGCTAGATCGGCAATGGCTTCACGCAGTGCGCTTAGGTTTTGAACATCCAGTTTCTGGCGATCGGGTGACTTTCCACTCAGAGTACGCCCCTGATTTAGCCAAGTCCTTGGAACTGGCGCGTAACTTATAGCCAAGTCCGTTGTCTTGGCTATAAACCTTCAGCCACGCGAAAATCACTTCGACCCACTGCACTTTCTTGTCACCGGTCGCGAGTAACCTAGGGGAGCGTCCTTCCTCTCGCGAACTTACCCTCTGATCCAAAAGGAACTAAGCCTGTGAGCAATGACTCGTTCGTGCACCTTCACGTGCACACCGAGTATTCAATGCTGGATGGGGCTGCCCGGCTAACGGACCTGTTTTCAAAAGCCGAAGAACTTGGTATGCCAGCAATCGCGATGACAGATCACGGAAATCTTTATGGTGCGTTTGAATTCTGGAAAAAGGCACAATCCACAAATGTAAAACCGATTATCGGCATTGAAGGTTATTACGCACCACAAGGCCGCAAACTTCGGGCACCATTTGATTTTGGATCCCCTGCCGTAGACGACACTTCATTAGACGGTGCCGGACGGGGTCGATACAACTACACCCACATGACACTTTGGGCCGAAAACAATGTCGGACTTCATAACTTGTTTAGGCTTTCAAGTAAGGCAAGTCTTGAAGGTTTTTACTACCAGCCGCGATTCGATGCCGAGTTACTTGCGCAATACGGCACTGGATTAATTGGTACAACTGGATGCCCATCTGGTGAAGTAAATCGCTGGCTTCAGGCTGGCAACTACGACAAAGCGTTAAGTACCGCTGCGACTATGCGCGAGATCTTGGGACAAGAAAACTATTTTGTTGAGCTCATGGATCATGGCATAGGCATTGAACGCCGCCACCGAGAAGATTTGCTGAAAATTGCAAAGAACCTAAATCTAGAGTTAGTTGCAACAAATGACTTACATTATGTTTACCCCGAAGACGCTCAAATGCATGAAGTCTTACTTTGTATCGGCACTCGCTCCACTATGGAAGATCCAAAGCGATTCAAATTTGAGGCCCAAGATTTTTACTTAAAGACTGCCGCCGAAATGCGAGAAGTCTGGCGCGAACTTCCAGAGGCATGCGACAACACTTTATTGATTGCAGAGCGTTGCAACATTAGTTTTGTCGAGGGCCAAGACCTATTACCTTCCTTCTCGGTTCCAGCTGGCGAGACTGAGAACACTTGGCTAGTTAAGGAAGTTGAAATTGGATTAAAGCGCAGATTCAATAGCGACAAGATTCCAAAAGAGCATTTAGAGCGCGCAAAATTCGAACTAGCAGTTGTTGAGCAAATGGGATTCCCGGGTTACTTCTTGGTTGTTGCAGACCTTTGCAGACATGCGCGTGCCGAAGGAATTCGAGTTGGCCCAGGTCGTGGTTCGGCAGCTGGCGCATTAATTGCTTGGGCGCTAGGCATAACGGAACTTGACCCGATAAAACACGGTCTACTTTTTGAGCGCTTCCTAAACCCAGAGCGAGTATCTATGCCCGACATAGACATTGACTTTGATGAACGTCGTCGTAGTGAAATGATTAGTTACGCAACCCAAAAGTATGGTGAAGAACGAGTTGCACAGATCATTACTTATGCCTCGATTAAAGCTAAAGCGGCCGTAAGGGATTCAACACGCGCACTTGGTTTTCCATATGTACTTGGCGACAAGATTAATAAGGCAATGCCACCTGGTGTCATGGGAAAAGACATTCCGCTTTCGGGAATATTTGATCCAGAACATGATCGGTATGGTGAGGCCAGTGAATTCCGAAATCTGTATGAAGATGATGCTGACGTAAGAGCAGTTGTTGATACTGCCAGGGGCATCGAGGGTCTAAAGCGTCAGCCTGGTGTGCACGCAGCTGGGGTAATTTTATGTAAAGAGGAATTAATTGATGTCTTGCCGGTCTGGCGAAGAGATCAAGATGGCGCAATTATTACTCAGTTCGACATGGGCGCCTGCGAATCTCTTGGGCTACTCAAGATGGACTTTTTAGGACTTCGAAACTTGACGGTTCTTGATGACACCTTGCTAAACATTAAGTCCAACCGAGATGAAACCGTAGTTCTGGAAGAACTTGAGTTAGTGGACCCAAAAACATATGAGTTGTTGGCCCGAGGTGACACATTGGGGGTTTTCCAACTCGATAGTGGTCCCATCAGATCCTTACTCCGAGCAATGAACCCAGACTCATTCCAAGATATTTCCGCTGTCCTGGCGTTGTACCGGCCTGGACCCATGGGCGTTAATGCACACACTGATTACGCGGATTACAAAAACAAACGCAAAGTCCAAGTTCCGATTCACCCAGATCTTGAAAAGCCGTTAGCTGGAATTTTGGGCGATACTTACGGGCTCATTGTTTACCAAGAGCAAGTAATGGCCATTGCCCAAGAAGTTGCCGGCTACACCCTTGGTCAGGCCGATCTTTTACGTCGGGCGATGGGTAAAAAGAAAAAAGAAATTCTCGACAAGGAATACGTTCCGTTTGAAGCCGGCATGAAGGAACGTGGATTCGCGCAAGTTGCTATCGACAAGTTATGGGAAACCTTGGTTCCGTTCTCAGACTATGCATTCAATAAAGCGCATAGTGCGGGCTACGGTTTGGTTTCATATTGGACGGCGTACCTAAAGGCGAACTATCCAGCTGAATACATGGCTTCCTTGCTCACCAGCGTCAAAGATGACAAGGACAAGTCGGCGGTTTATCTAAATGAAAGTCGCCGAATGGGTATCAAGGTATTACCACCAGACGTAAATGAATCTGATGTGGATTTCACAGCTATTGGCACTGACATTCGATTTGGCCTAGCAGCTGTTCGAAATGTTGGAGTAAATGTAGTTGAGTCCTTAAAAGTTAGTCGCGCTGACAAAGGAAAGTTCACTTCGTTCAGTGATTTCCTAGCCAAAGTTGACGTTCAGGTTTGCAATAAGCGCGTGATTGAATCCCTGATAAAGGCAGGTGCCTTTGATTCCCTTGGCCACACTCGTCGCGGGTTATTTGCAGTACACGTTGAATCTGTAGATTCCGTTCTTGATACCAAGAAAGCCGAAGCCATTGGGCAATTTGATCTTTTCGGAACTTCGAATGACTTTTCTGACGATTCAATCGGTGGCATCGAAGTGAACATCTCATTAGATGAATGGGATAAGAAAACTTTGCTGGCACAAGAGCGAGACATGCTCGGTCTTTATGTAAGCGATCATCCACTTTTTGGGGTTGAACATGTTTTAGCCATGAGTACTTCAATGCCAATTTCTGGCGTTGCAGATGCCTCAGATGGCGCAATAGTAACTCTCGGGGGACTAGTAAGCAGTGTGCAACTAAAAACCACCAGACGATCTGGTGATCGTTGGGCAATTGTGGCGCTCGAAGATCTCGAAGGTGTCGTAGAGGTAATGGTTTGGCCTAACACCTTTACAAAGTTTGCAACGCTCTTAAATGATGATGCAATTTTGCTGATGAAAGTTCGAATCGAAAAGCGCGATGACGAAGGCCCAAGAGTTGCCGCACTTGAAATTTCGGTTCCTGACATTAGTTCTGCTTACTCAGGTCCGGTAAATGTTTACATTCCAGAAACTCGGGTAAATGCAGCAGTCATGGATTCGTTGCGCCAAATCTTGAGCACTCATCCAGGCACAACTGAAGTTCATTTGACTGTAGTGCAGGCCGACAAATTCGTTTCGGTTAAGACTGACGATAAATTACGAGTAGCGCCATCGCCTTCGCTGTTCGCAGACTTGAAGGCCTTACTTGGCGCCGCATGTTTAGAAGCACCAGTTTTGCAAACTAACTAGCTTGCAATTTCTGCAAACACTGCCGATAACAGTTCAGCTAAATCGCTAGGCGAGAGCTCAATGTCAAAGCCCCGGTGACCACCACTAACCAAAATTGTTTCAAAGTCCTTAGCGGACGCATCGATAACTGTAGTTAGCAAGCGCTTTTGGCCAAGTGGACTAATTCCACCAACAACATATCCCGTTAGGCGAGCGGCATGAGCTGGATCAGCCATAGCTGCTCGCTTGGCACCAAGAGTTCGAGACAGTGATTTCAGACTCACTTGTTGGTTCACTGGAATGATAGCAACGGCAAAGGTTTCATCCACGTTGGCAATCAAGGTTTTAAATACTCGATGTGGATCGACGCCAAGTTTTTCAGCAGCCTCAAGCCCGAATGAGGTTGAATTAGGATCATGTAAGTATTCATGTTCCGTGAATTTAACTCCTGCTGAAGTGAGTAACTTAGTCGCTGGAGTACCCGTAGCCATAGGAACAAATCCTATGCCAACAAAATCAAGATAAACTTTGAATTATGTTGTCAACCCTAGATTTAAGAGGTGGATCTCGACGGGCGTCGGATCTGCGAAATCTAGTGCCTCGGGCCAAGTTTGACCTTGATTCAGTAGTTGAACAGGTCCGCCCCATCGTTGATGATGTTCGAGCGCGCGGCGTTGCAGCCGTCCAAGATTGGTCAGAAAAGTTTGATGGCATTCGAGCGCCACAAATTCGAGTTCCCCAAGAAGTCCTCGATAAATCTCTGTCGGAACTAGATCCAGAAATTAGAGCAGCACTTGTTGATGCAATTGCCAGAGTTCGGATAGTTCACGAACATCAGCGGCGCACCGACACAACAGTCACAGTTGCGCCAGGTGGAACTGTGAGTGAACGCTGGTTGCCCGTTGCTCGTGTTGGACTATATGTTCCGGGTGGTGTTTATGTCTACCCAAGCAGTGTGATTATGAATGTCGTGCCAGCCCAAATTGCTGGTGTGCCTTCGCTCGTTGTGTGCTCACCGCCCCAGAAAGATTTTGGGGGATGGCCACACCCAACTATTTTGGCGGCTTGTGCGTTACTTGGGGTAACGGAAGTTTATGCAGCGGGTGGCTCGCAAGCCATTGCACTTATGGCATTTGGCGCAACAGGTGATGTGGAAATCCAGCCAGTTTATTTAGTTACCGGTCCAGGCAATATGTATGTGACGGCAGCTAAGCGAATGCTCAAAGGATTGATTGGAATTGATTCTGAAGCCGGACCAACTGAAATTGCGATTTTGGCTGATGATTCAGCCAATCCAGATTTCGTAGCGGCTGACTTGATTAGCCAAGCAGAGCACGATG
>CANLIF010000071.1 GCA_947491175.1 Actinomycetota bacterium | reverse complement strand
ATGTTGCCATCTTTTAAGAAACAAACTTCATCAGCAACTTGAGTTGCAAATCCCATTTCATGAGTTGCAAGTACCATTGCCATACCATCAGCTTTTAGATCGCGCACAATCGACAACACTTCATTAACTAAAACTGGATCAAGTGCAGAAGTAATTTCATCTAGTAAAAGCAGTCTAGGTTTTACGGCAATTGATCGGATGATAGCTACCCGTTGTTGTTGACCACCACTAAGTCGATCTGGGTACTGGTCTGCCTTATCTGCTAAATCAAATCGGCGTAGCAATGTCATTGCTTCATCTCGGGCTTGCTCTTTAGAAACTTTATGAACGCGAATTGGTGACAACGTAATGTTTTCTAAAACAGTCATGTGTGGAAATAGATTGAATGATTGAAAAACCATGCCAAGACTTCTTCTAATTTCATCTACATTAACTTCTGGATCAGAAATTTCTTTTCCATCGAGATAGATTGAACCGTCATCAATCGTGTCCAGTAAATTGATACATCTCAAAAGCGTTGACTTACCTGAGCCAGATGCACCTATTAATGCTGTGGCAGTGTGATCAGGAACCGTTAGGGAAAGATCATGTAAAACCACATTGTCTTCAAAGCTTTTTCTTAAGTTCTTAACCTCTAATACGTTCATGCTGCGCCTTGCGCATTCTGACGTTTGATTGATTTGGCTAACACCCGATCGGTGTAACGCGTTAAAGGAATTGTTATCAATAGAAATAAAATCGCCGCTGTTACATATGGTGTGTAGTTGAAAGTTCGGGAACTTGCGATCTGGGCCGCACGCACTGCATCAGTAACACCAAGAATTGAAACTAAACCAGTGTCTTTCAAAAGTGCGACTAGGTCGTTTAGTAACGGAGGAACTACGCGCTTTAGGGCTTGTGGCAATACGACATGGCGCATAGTTTGAGGCGCACTTAGTCCTAGTGAACGAGCTGCCGCGCGCTGACTTGGGTGGATGGAAAGAATTCCACTTCGGATTACTTCAGCAACATACGCGGAATAAGTAAGTACTACGGCCGTGGTACCGAGAATAAGCACGCTATTTGTTAGACCTTCAATGCGTAGTGCTGGAACGCCAAAACCAACTAACAGGATGACCAAAAGCAATGGGACACCACGGAAAATATCAACGTACGCAGTGGCCATAAATCGAAAGGGTGTCAGTGCGGGTGAACGTGAAGTTCTAAGTAAAGCCAGAACCATCGCGAAGATTCCGATAAGTATGGCAGCAATAATTGTTAGTCGGATGTTGACAATTAATCCTTTGGCAACGACGCCTAAAACTTCAGCGCCATAAGACCAATCAAAGAAGGTCTCTTTTACTGATTGCCAACCAGGCGAGGTAACGATGAGGCGAAGCATTGAGCCGATAACAACTACAGAAGAAAGCGTTGCGATTAAGGCTTTCTTGCGGCCTATCGCTTTGCGTGATTCCTGGCGTTCAAGTTCGCGCTGACTAGGCGTCCACGACAAAGCCCGACCCGAAGTTTCTCGGGCCGGGCTGTCGTTACTCATAATCTAACTAAACCAGAACTAGTTAAGAACTGGCGCTCCTGCTTCAGTTGAAAGCCACTTTGCAGTGATTTCATCTAGTTCGCCACTGGCGCGAATAGCGTCAACCGCCTGTGAAACACAGGATGTGATTGGGCTGTCCTTGGATAGCAACAAACCGAAGTTATCGCCATCACCAGTTGATGGAAGCTGACCTACGATGATGCCACCTTCAACTTCAACGCCGGATAGGTAGAACGCTGTTGGAAGGTCAACGACGATGCCGTCGATCTGACCATTCTTAAGCGCAGCTACTGCAGCAGCGTTGTCATTGAATGCCTGTGGTTCGGAACCGAACACAGTTGAGATTGCATCTAGTGATGTTGTTCCAACACCGGCGCCTAACTTTGCACCCTTAAGTTCTTCGATGGTGGTTAGACCTTCGATTGGGCTACCAGTGTAGGAAACAATTGCCTGCGGTGCTGAGTAGTAAGGGCTCGAGAAATCAACAGCTGCTTTACGTTCTTCAGTGATTGAGAACTGCTGCAAGTTGAAATCGAAATCCTTTGCACCTGGGGTGATTGCGCCATCAAATGTGGTGCGAACCCAAGATACGTCTTCAGCAGCAAAGCCAAGTTCAGTAGCAACTGCATATGCAACTGCTGCTTCAAAGCCAGCGCCTAATTCAGGGGCATCATCGATAACCCATGGATAGTAAGCAGGTTCGCCAGTTGCGATTGCAAGCTTGCCGGTAGTTAGGGTCTGCAAACTATCTGGTCCACATGCACTTGCTGTGGTTTCGGCTGCAGTTGGGGCTGCAGATTCTGCGGTTTCTGATGACGATGAGCATGCGGATAGAAACAGCGCTGATGCTGCAACTAAGGCAATGCCAAATCGACGTGTTGATGCGTTATTCACGCTTGTCTCCTTGATATTTCAGGTGGCATGGGTAAACGGTTGTTCACCCATGTTGGGCCCTGTTATGGACCCGCGCTTGCCACTTGCGTGGCCAGGTCCTCATCCGGAGGCACCCCATCGCGGTCTGCAAGGGTTGTCGGATAGCTAGCCGGGACTTATCGCTATCACTCTTGACCTACATAAAACAATAGCAACGATTTGGCGTTGTGAAAAGCCCTAGAAATGGTGAAACAATAAGGACATGCCAAACCCTGCATTTGAGGATGCGATGAAGTTAGCCCTTGATCTTGCTGCAAAAGCTTCGCAACAGGGTGATGTGCCAGTGGGTGCAATTGTGTTGAACCCGCTTGGCAAAGTTGTTGGCCAGGGTTTTAATACCCGCGAGATTGATAACGATCCGATGAATCATGCTGAGATTGTTGCGCTTCGTGAGGCAGCCACTGCAAATGGTTCTTGGCGGTTAGATGATCACACATTGGTGGTTACGTTGGAACCTTGCACTATGTGTGCTGGAGCCGCAGTTCAAGCTCGGATTGGTCGCATTGTTTTTGGAGCGTTTGACGAAAAAGCAGGCGCGGTTGGATCGCTTTGGGATGTGGTTCGGGATCGTCGATTGCCGCACCGACCTGAAGTTGTTTCGGGAGTTTTAGCCGATGGGTGCGGCGCGATTTTGAGTGAGTTTTTTAAAGCACAGCGCTGATTCTACGATTTCTAATGTGCCCAATTAACAAGTAATCTTGATCTCGGTATCGTGTCCGAGCGGCCGAAGGTGCAACTCTCGAAAAGTTGTGTGCGTGCAAACGCACCGTGGGTTCAAATCCCACCGATACCGCCACACAAAAGCTGCCCAGGTTCGGGCAGATTTTTGTGTGAAGGGTAAATCAGTTGGCGGGATTTGGGAGCAAAGGCAACGCCTTTGCGGTTCCCACCGAAACTTACGGACCAACGCCTTCGTGGTTCCCACCGATACCGCCATGGAAAATCTGCCCAGGTGCAGGCAGATTTTTGTGTTACAACGTTTTCAGCGAGTTAACTACCTTGGTCAAGGAATCCTTGGCGTCTCCGAAGAGTAGCGATGTCTTTGGATCAAACAACACTTCGTTCTCGATTCCAGCAAACCCTGGGCGCATTGAGCGCTTTAAGAAAACAACCTGCTGTGCCTGATCAACGTTCAAGATTGGCATGCCATAAATCGGCGCAGTCTTGTCATCGCGAGCCGCTGGGTTAACAACATCGTTGGCACCGACTACTAAAGCAACATCTGTTGTTGGGAACTCTGGATTAATTTCATCCATTTCTTTTAGCTGGTCGTAAGGAACATTCGCTTCCGCAAGCAATACGTTCATGTGCCCTGGCATGCGACCGGCTACTGGGTGAATTGCGTAGTCAACTTCAATTCCCTTGGCAACCAGCAACTCAACAAGTTCGCGAATTGTGTTTTGAGCCTGAGCAACTGCTAAGCCATAACCCGGAACGATGATTACCTTGCGAGCGTAAGCAAGCATGATGGCAACGTCTTCAGGTGATGCAGACTTAACGGGACGATCTTCAGCCGACGCTGTTGAGGTCGATGCCTTTGCGGTGAACGCACCAAACAAAGTATTCGTTAATGGTCGGCCCATTGCCTTTGCCATCATGCGAGTAAGCAAAGTTCCCGATGCGCCAACGAGAGTTCCAGCAACAATCAAAAGAACGTTGCCAAGTACGTAACCTGATGCAGCTACCGACAAACCGGTGAAAGCGTTAAGCAAAGAAATAACGATAGGGACGTCCGCGCCACCGACTGGCAGCACAAGCAAGATACCAAGTACTAACGAAAGACCCAGCAATGCCCAAAGTAATGCATTGGTTGGATTTAAAATAAGCAGCACAGCAGTAGCGATGGTTGCGACGGCAACACCGATTGTGATGAATCTACCAAGTGGAATTACAACTGGACGTGATGTCATTAACTCTTGTAGTTTCGCGTAGGTCAAAAGCGAGCCAGTGAAAGAAACAGATCCGACTACAACTGTGAAAATTGTTGCCGTCAGAATTGGAACACTTTCGGAGTGAACCGACAGGAATTCAATTACCGAAATGACTGCAGCAGCTCCACCACCAACACCGTTGAATAGTGCAACCATCTGCGGCATCTGAGTCATTTGCACTCGACGTGCTGCTACCCAACCAATGATGGATCCGATTGCGATTGCAATCAAAATTTGTGGCAGATGCTTAACTGGCCCGCCGTAATATTGTTGGCCATAGAAAAATACAACTGCAGTTGCAATTGCTGCGCCAGCAGCGCCGAGTAAGTTTCCACGACGTGCAGTCTTAGGTGAAGACAAACCCTTGAGGGCAAGAATGAATAAAACCGAGGCGAGCAGTTCAGCTAATCGCACCCAGGTTGGTGTAACTACAGCTGTTTGTTCAGCAAAGCGAATCAAGGTTGATGTCATTTCGACACCTCTTCCTTTTCAGCCTTCTTGGGTTTAAACATTTCCAACATTCGATCGGTAACTACAAAGCCGCCAACCATGTTGATTGCGGCAAGCACGATTGCTACTAAACCAAGGTAAAGCTGGACATTGTCAGTTGCCTTGCCAGTCACCAAGATCGCACCAACCAGCACAACGCCGTGGATGGCATTCGCGCCCGACATCAAAGGCGTGTGAAGGATTGCAGACACCTTAGAAACAACTTCGATGCCGACAAAGATACTAAGAATAAAAATAGTTAATAATGAAATTGCATCCATTGCTATTCACCCTCTCCGGTTGCTAGTGCGGGTAAGTTAAGTGCCTCGCGAGCCATGGCGTTACGAATCTCGCCCTTGAATACAACAGCAGAACCTTGCACCACTTCATCTTCTTCGTCAGGTGTAACAACACCTTCAGCAGTCATCAGAGTTAGCAGCGAAACTACGTTTTGGGCATAAAGCTTGCTGGAATGAACTGCGAGTTGGCTCGCCAGATCCTTGCAGCCAATCAGAGTAATAGATCCACCTGGAACATTTAATACAACGTCTTGTCCAGCAATACTGCCATCAACGTTTCCGCCAGACTCAGCAGCAAGGTCGACAATAATTGCGCCAGGCTTCATTGCACTCATCATGTCGCTTGTGATTAACGTCGGTGCCTTGCGGCCAGGAACCGCTGCGGTTGTAATAACAACATCTGATTCGGAAATAAATTTCTTTAATGCATCTTGTTGAGCTTTGGCGCGCTCTGGTGTCATTTCACGCGCGTAACCACCGGCGCCTTCAACTTCATCAAGACCAAGATCCAAGAAAGTTGCGCCCATTGATTTAACTTCGTCAGCGCTTGAGGCGCGAACATCGTACGCGCTAACAATTGCACCGAGACGCTTCGCTGTTGCCATTGCCTGCAATCCTGCAACACCTGCGCCAAGGACTAAAACTTTTGCAGCTGGAATAGTTCCAGCTGCTGTCATTAACATGGGGAAGAATTTCGGTGCACGTTCTGCTGCAATAAGTACTGTGCGATAACCGGCGCAAAGTGCTTGTGATGTCAGTGCGTCCATTGATTGGGCACGTGAAATACGTGGCAAGACATCGAAGGAAAGTGCGGTGACTTTCTTATCCGCTAATGCCTTTACGGTTTGCGCATCATTCGCTGGAGACAAGAATGAAATTGTGACCGCACCTGATTTCAATTGTGAAATCGCTGCATCGTCTAATGGCCGAACAGTTGCTACTACATCTGCAGAACTAAGTCCTGAAATTCCAGAAACTGTTGTTGCGCCAACGGCTTTGTACTGGTCATCGTGATAACCCGAAGCCTGCCCAGCGCCTTCTTGGATCGACACAGTTAGCCCAAGCTTTATCAGCTTTTGAGCACCTTCTGGAGTTAAACCAACGCGGCATTCGCCCGCCCTGGTTTCAGCTGGGATAAATACCAACATCAGTGTTTCCGCCTTAGATCATTTAGTTACGAGCCTAGGGTGAACCCTAATGTACCGCAGAACCGAGTTGGACTTTGCGGACTTGTTGAGTCGCAATTGCAATCAAAATCACGGAAAACAGGATCAGAGCAATCCGTTGTGGAAGCTGCTGACTGAAGTAAACCCCGAGGAAAGTGGCCGGAACCCCAGCTAGCCCAGTTAATAAGGCAAACGCTTTATCTATATTGCCTTTACGAAGGTTGGCAATAGTTCCGGAGAT
>CANLIF010000070.1 GCA_947491175.1 Actinomycetota bacterium | reverse complement strand
TTAGCCCAGTACGTGAAGCATGCGCTCTCACCTGCAAAAGTAATCTCGTCGACACTGCTAGATGAAGAAAATCGCATCGTTAGAGTAGTAGTCCCAGATTTTCAGTTGAGTCTTGCCATTGGCCGCGAGGGTCAAAATGCAAGATTGGCAGCACGTTTGACTGGGGCAAAAATCGACATTAAATCCGATATGGCAGCCGAGCTTTAATTCCACATTCTGGCGGGTTGCTTTGAAAAACCGCATGGATATTGGGCTTCTGTAAATTGGGCTAGAGTAGGTCTAACAAGGTCCTTGGTATCTCAGCCAGAATGGTTGGAATTCAAGAATTTCAAGTAAAACTTGATTGACTTGTTATCAGTATCCGTTAACTACCGCCGAAAACGGGAGTGTTTATGTTCAACGCCAGGCTTGCGTTCTAGTTATGAACGCCAACAGGCAAGGTGCTCATCTAATGGGCACCAAGAAGCAGAGTGCTCAGAAATGAGCGCGCAAAAACAAAAGACGGTTCGAATCTATTAACTAGACCTCGGACCAGACTGGAGAATCGTGTCCAAGGTCCGAGTGTATGAGCTTGCAAAGGCGCTAGGCGTCGAAAGCAAAGACATCATTTCAAAGCTTGAAGAAGTTGGTGAGTACGTCAAGTCGGCATCGTCGACTGTCGAAGCTCCTGTTATTCGTCGTTTACACGACAAGTTTCCTGAGTTAAAGGAAGCAGCCGCTAAGGCACCCGCGCCAGCGAAAAAAGCGCCAGCGAAAAAAGTTGCCGCTCCAGTTGACGCCGCTCCAGTTGATGTGAGTCCTGCAGCGCAGTCTCCTGCCAGCGATCAGGCAGCACCTGCTATCAGCCAAGAGGTGCCAGTCGCTAAACCTGCTGATGTACCGAGCGCAGAGGCAGCATCAACACCTGCCAGTCCAATAGCTGGCGCGATGCCAGGACCACGTCCAGGCGGACCACGTCCAGGTAACAATCCGTTCACTTCCGCGCGGCGACCACCGCGCGCTGGTAACAATCCATTTTCATCCGGCAGTGCCGGACCGCGTCCAGGCGGCGGCGGTGTAACTGGTGCGCCTCGCCCTGCGAGTGCTCGTCCAGGCGGACCAGGTGGTCCAGGTCGCCCAGCTGGAGATCGTCCAAGTGGGGATCGCGGCGGTTTTGGCGGACCGCGTCCAGGCGGACCAAGTCGTCCCGGTGGTTTTGGTGGTCAAGGTGGACCAGGTCGTCCAGGCGCAGATCGTCCAACTGGCGATCGCGGTGGTTTTGGTGGACCTCGTCCTGCAGGTGCTGGCGGCGGTTTCGCTGGTGCGGGTGCACCAGGTGGAGCTCCGGGTGGCGCACCAGGTGGCAGGCCAGGTGGTCGACCGAATTCAACCGGCGGTCGTGGAAACACGGCGGGTGCGTTTGGTAAATCTGGCGGTCGGCCATCAAAGGGTCGCAAGTCAAAGCGAGCAAAGCGTCAAGAGTTTGACAACATGATGGCACCGGTCACAGGTGGTTCATCTGTGGCTATGGGTCGTGGCGATGCGATTCGTCTGGCGCGTGGATCGTCATTGAGCGATTTTGCCGACAAGATAAATGCTGAGCCAGCTTCGTTAGTTCAAATCCTATTCAAGATGGGTGAAATGGTTACGGCTACGCAGTCAGTTAACGAAGAAACCCTGCAGCTTCTTGGCGCCGAATTGAATTATGAAATTCAAATCATTTCGCCAGAAGATGAAGATCGTGAGCTTCTAGAGTCTTACGATTTGGAGTTTGGCGATGAAGGTGATGATGAGGACTTAGTAATTCGTCCACCAGTCGTTACGGTTATGGGTCACGTTGACCACGGTAAAACCAGATTGCTTGATGCAATTCGCCAAACCAACGTGATCGAACGCGAAGCCGGTGGAATCACGCAGCACATAGGTGCCTACCAAATTCATCACGTTCACGAAGGTATCGAACGTGCAATCACTTTCATTGACACTCCAGGTCACGAGGCATTCACTGCAATGCGTGCCCGTGGTGCCCAAGTAACTGATATTGCCGTCTTGGTTGTTGCCGCAGACGATGGTGTAAAGCCGCAGACGATTGAAGCTTTGAATCACGCCCAAGCGGCAAATGTTCCAATCGTGGTGGCAGTAAATAAAATCGATAAAGAGGGCGCAGACTCCACAAAGGTGCGTGGCCAGCTAACTGAATACGGTTTAGTTCCCGAAGAATATGGTGGCGACACGATATTTGTTGACGTATCTGCAAAGAACAACTTAAACATCAATGAACTTATTGATTCGATTTTGTTGACTGCTGATGCTGGTCTAGATCTTCGTGCCAACCCGGTTCAAGATGCGCAGGGTGTGGCAATTGAAGCCAACCTGGATCGTGGTCGAGGTCCAATCGCAACGGTTTTGGTACAACGCGGAACACTTCGTCCAGGAGATTCCATCGTAGTTGGTGACGCGTTTGGTCGCGTCCGGGCAATGATGGATGAAGATGGCGTAGCAGTTAAGGAAGCTGGACCGGCTCGCGCAGTTCAGGTTCTAGGACTTACTTCTGTGCCTAGTGCAGGTGATTCCTTCTTAGTAGTTGCCGAAGATCGAATTGCTCGTCAAATTGCACAATCCCGCGGAGCCCGAGAGCGCAACGCGGAATTGGCAGCTCGCCGCGGCCGCCACACCCTTGAAGATGTGCTCAAAGCACTTGAAAAGGGTGAAGTTGTTGAACTCAAGATCATTATCAAGGGTGACGTTTCCGGTTCGGTTGAAGCACTCGAAGACGCATTACTGAACATTGATGTAGATGATGAAAACGTTATCTTGCGTGTCATTCACAGAGGTGTCGGTGCGATTACTGAAAACGACGTTTCCTTGGCCGCAGCATCTGATGCAATGATCATTGGATTCAATGTTCGCCCTGAAGGTAAGTCACGCGATTTAGCAGACCGGGAAAATGTCGAAATTCGCTACTACAACGTGATCTACGGCGTAATCGATGATATCGAGTATGCACTTAAGGGCATGCGCAAGGCTGAATACGAAGAGGCTGAACTTGGTTCGGCTGAAGTACGCGACGTATTCCGTTCTAGCAAGTTTGGAAACATTGCAGGTTGCATGGTGCTCAGCGGTGAAATCAAGCGCAAGGCAAAAGCCAGATTGGTTCGCGATGGCGCAGTTGTCCAAGCGGATCTGTCGATCGATACTTTGCGACGATTTAAGGATGACGCAACCGAAGTTCGAGAAGGTTTCGAGTGCGGTATCGGACTTGGATCATTCAATGACATCAAGGCCGGCGACATCATCGAAACATTTGAAATGCGCGAAATAGTCCGCAGTTAACACTGCGCGCTGTTTTCGTGAATAGAAATAAAGGGAGCTAGACATGGCAGATGCAGCAAGAGCGCGTAAATTGGGTGAAAGATTCCAAGAAATCGTGGCAGAAACCTTGGAGCTAAAAGTTAAGGACCCTCGTCTCGGGTTCGTAACTGTGACGAGCGTTCGAGTCTCCGCAGATTTACGGGAAGCAACTGTTTTCTATACCGTGTTTGGTGACGAAGCGGAAGCCACAAGTTCAGCTGCCGCTTTAGATTCGAGTCGGGGACTGGTTCGCAGTGAAATCGGCAAGCGAACCGGAATCAAGTTCACGCCAACTGTTGAATTTATCCGCGATGCACTGCCAGAAAACGTTCGAGTAATTGATGACTTGCTTCAAGTAGCAGCAATTGCGGATAAGGCTGTTCATGAACAAGCAGCCCAGGCTCGGTACGCCGGTGACTCAGACCCGTATCGCAAATCTGATTCAGGATCTGAGTAGAGCTCATGGCATCATTTGCATCTGCACCAGAGTGGGACAAAGCAATTTCTGCAATTGCAGAATCAGAAAGCGTATTGCTATTGGCACATGTCACTCCTGATGCTGACGCTTTAGGTTCGGCCTTAGGTTTAGGTCTTGCCTTGCAAGGTATGGGAAAACAGGTTCAAGTCACGGTAGGTGAACCAAGTTTTTCAACACCAAAGTCTTTGAGTTTTTTGCCAGGCACCGAATTGATTTGTGCGCCGGAAAATCTGAATCCAGTTGATTTGGTTATTTCTTGTGACGTTTCATCAGATGCCAGACTCGGCTCGGCAAAACTAATTTTGGAGGAGGCCGCAGTTTCCATTGCGATTGATCACCATCCATCATTTACGGGATTTGGCACAATTCACTTAGTAGATCCAAAAGCCGCAGCAACTGCTGAAATTGTTTTAGAACTTATTGATCGACTGGAATTGCCAATTACCAAAGAGATTGCTGGCGCAATTTTCTCTGGACTAACAACTGATACTGGATCATTTAAGTACCAATCAACTACATCACACACACTCCGCACGGCAGCTCGGCTACTTGATACTGGCATTGATAGCGCAAAACTTTCCCGCCTGTTGTTTGATGATGAGCCCTTAGTTGCGCTTGTCATGATGGGGGACGCGGTCAGTCGAGCCACTTTAGTTCCAGAAGCTGCATCTGGCCAAGGTCTTGTCTATACGTCAGTTTCACTTGAACAAAGACCAGGTTTAGATGAGTTGGCCGTTGAACGAGTGATCGAATCACTTCGTAAAACATCTGAAGCCGAAGTCGCTGCTGTTCTGAAGCAAGCTGATGATGGGCATTGGAAAGTTTCACTAAGAAGTAAGACGACAGTTGACGTTGGTGCAATCGCCAACGAATTAGGTGGCGGTGGGCATAAGCATGCATCTGGCTATAGCTCGACTTTTGACCTTGGCGAAACCATAGCCCAGTTAATTGAATCTTTAGACGCGATGAGCGCTCGCTAGAAACTGTTGAGAGTGCAGTGAACCTAGAAGGTATTGTGCTGGTTGATAAACCAGCAGGTCCAACTTCGCACGATGTTGTTGCCAACATGCGCAAATTATTTAATACCCGCAAAGTCGGACATGCTGGCACTTTAGATCCAATGGCAACTGGCATGTTAGTTATCGGCATTGGGCGGGCAACCAGATTACTTGGATACTTCACCGCACACGATAAAGAATATTGGGGAACAATCAGACTTGGTATCTCGACCACTACAGATGATGCGCAAGGTGAACTGGTAACTCAAACGTCAGCACTGCACGTGACGGACCCCCAGATCCTGGAAACTGTTAAAGACTTTCGTGGTCTGATAATGCAGCAACCAAGTGCTATCAGTGCCATTAAAATCGATGGCAGGCGCGCCTACTCCAGAGTTCGAGACGGTGAAGAAATCAACATTCCCGCTCGAAGCGTAATGATTCACGATTTAGAAATTATCGAAATCTGTGTACTGCCTGACTTGAAAGTTATAGATGTAAAGGTTCGCGTTGTATGTAGTGCAGGAACTTACATCAGGGCGCTGGCCAGA
This sequence comes from Actinomycetota bacterium, assembly GCA_947491175.1. Taxonomy (GTDB): domain Bacteria; phylum Actinomycetota; class Actinomycetes; order S36-B12; family UBA5976; genus UBA5976. Next base: position 1,427 of record CANLIF010000070.1, on the reverse strand, counting down.
GACATTGGCGAACAACTTGGGGTTGGGGGGCACTTAACGGAGTTAAGGCGGACTCGTTCGGGCGTTTTTGATTCGATGATCACACTTGAGGCATTGCAGGAAAATCCAGAAATTATGGACTTGGCAACTGCAGTTAAAGCTGGTTTTCAACATATTGTTTTATCCGAAGCACAAGCGTTCAAGGCGGTTAACGGGGTAAGACTTTCTGCGCCAGCCGATCTGGACACCGGCCACGTAGGTCTGATCTCGCCAGATGGCAGGGCAATTGGATTGTTTGATAATTCCGAGTCGGTGTTACATCCATTGGTAGTGTTTGCAACTAATGAATAGTTCTAATGTTCCGGTTGTAGTCACCATCGGAGTTTTTGACGGAGTCCACGCTGGCCACCGTCAGGTGCTCGGCATTGCCAAAAGCATTGCTAAAAGCATCAATGGCACCTTGACTGCAGCAACATTTGATCCACCACCAAAAGCATTTTTGCGACCTGATTCATTTGCTGGTTTGCTAACACTCCCAGAGCGACGTGCCAGTCTGTTGTTAGAAAATGGTGTGGATCATGTCGAAACTTTGAAATTTACTGACGCTATGGCACACATGTCCAGCGATGAGTTTGTTGAAGAAATTCTGCTCGGAGCGCTTAATGCGCAAGTTGTAATCGTGGGCCGCAACTTTCGATTTGGCCATGGAGCGAGTGGCACTGTTGGAACTCTGCAAGAGATGGCAAAGAAGTTTGGATTCGAAGTTCGCATAGTTGACTTGGTAGGTGACTCAACAGCTTGGTCATCAACTCGAATAAGAAATGCAATCTTGAAAGGCCATGTTGAAGGTGCCAACAGATTGCTAGGTCGGCCGCATCGAGTCTCTGGTGAGGTTGTTCATGGCGATCATCGCGGCAGAGAAATCGGATATCCAACTGCAAACATAGATGTGTTCGGGGGATTACTGATTCCGGCAGATGGTGTTTATTCGGGAATGCTCTGGATTGACGGCGCAGCATATAAGTCTGCGATCAGTGTTGGCACAAATCCGACTTTTGACGATGTGACTAATCGCAGAGTCGAAGCCTACGTAATTGGGGAAACTGACTTAGATCTCTATGGCAAAGTAGTTGACTTGGATTTTGTCTCCCATATTCGAGACATGGAGAGTTTTTCAGGAATTCCAGAACTGCTTGAGGCAATGGATCGTGACGTAGCTAAGTCCAAAACAGACCTCGAAAACTACCTTGATTCCGCGCAATAAGTGGGGTTAATCCGACGATTTCGCTGGATGCGTTAGGGCTGTTAGCCTTAGGACACAGACGAATGAGGGGCGGGCGCCCCACATATCGTGTCACATCTAAAGATCTTCGGATCTGTTCGCGCCCGAGAGGAAAAAATCTATGCCATTGGAATCTGCAGTAAAGCAGGCCATCATCGCAGAACAC
>CANLIF010000069.1 GCA_947491175.1 Actinomycetota bacterium | reverse complement strand
GGCTTTCCCTGGCAAGACCAACAACTAGTTGAAAACTTGAGAAAATCTCGCGAGCAATGGGTAAACCACTATCGAATTTATACTGGCAGTCGAATGCATCCAATGTTGACTCGGATTGGTGGACTTACGCACGCACCTACTTCAGAGTGGTTGGCCGAAGTGCAACACCTTTGTTTTGACACCGCTCAAATAGTGCTGGAAACAAATTGGTTAGCAATTCTTGCTGAATATGAATCGGTAGGTGTTTTAACGAAAAGCCAAGCAATTGAAAGTGCAGTTAGTGGGCCTGCCACCCGGGCCAGTGGACATGCCATTGATTTGCGAGAAACTGCCTCTGAACTTAAATACTTCGAACTTGAAAGTTTTGCTGTCGCATTACAGACCTCAGGTGATGTGAGTGCTCGCATGTTGCAGCTAGTAGATGAAGTAACAATTTCATTGGCGATGATTTCAGAATTAATTGAACCATGCACAAGTCAAACATCTAATGAAGTGAACGTTTTGTTACCAAAAGTGGTGCGCGTGCCAGAAGGAAGTTACGAACATAGCATTGAAACTCCCTTGGGGATTGCCTCGTGGTTCCTAGTTTCGCGCAATGACAAAATGCCGTACCGACTAAAACTTCGTCCCGCTAGTTTGCATACCGTTTTGGCGTTGGCAACCGTGTTGCCAGGATCGAATCGAAAAGATTTTGATGCAGTTGTTGCCAGCATGCCTTTTATTGCAGGCGATGTAGACCGTTAGTCTTTGCGCTTTAATGCCAATTCAGCAAGGTCTGCAAGGCGAACCATCAAGTTCTCAATCAACTTTTGTGATGAATCAAGCCGGTCTCTTAAATCTTTAACTTCATCGCGCATAATTACTAATTCAAGTGAATGAGTTTGATTAGCTGCCTCATCAATAATTATTGTCGGTGAGGTTTGCTGAGTTGATTGCGTAAATACTCTGGGTTCTTCTCGGACTTCGGTTATTACCGACTCGACTCGTTGTGATTCTTGCTTTGGCGCTGGCACTACAGGTGGCGCGAAAGCTGATTTCTCTTCAGTCTCAAATATGGATTCAAATGAATTGGGCGCGTCATTTGCTGGTGCAACTGGAACTTCAGCTTGAGGCACATTCACAAACGGCGGCGCTTCTTGAACTGAGACTTCAACTGGCGTAAAAATCGGATGCTCAAAACTTTGCGAAACTCGATTGATGTTTGTTTGCAAACTTGCGCGCATTTGCGCAATTCGGCGGCGCGCTTCTTCCAAAGCTTCAGCCGGTGAAACCACAAAATCTGGGTCAGGCACGATCTCAGTTGGGAAAACATATGGTCTGACTTCAACGATTGGCTCTCGAACTGTCGTTGCTGTATCAGAAGCAAGATCATCTGGTGCTTCAAATTCAGAGTCAGCGATGTCCACAACTTCAATTGGCGCCCAGTTAGTTACATCAATATTTGGAATTGATGCTTCAAAACTTGAAACTCGATTTTCCTCGCGCGCTTTAGCATCTTCGAGAGATTCTCCGGATTTAATGAGTGGCACCCAGCCGGTGTATTCACCACGAATGATTTCATCTGCATCAGGTGGCAGCAATGGCCGGCGTCGAATTATGGTGTCTTCATCAATTGGCATGAATTGTTCAAGTGGCGGAGCCAGAATCGGCTCGTCAATGTCACTCAATTCCCAAACTGGAGCAGTCAGTGGATCCAACTTTTCGGAGCGCGCGTCATTAACTGAGTCGTCAGTAGACATAATTCGCCTCCTTGGGAAGATGCGGAGAACTCAAGCCTATGGGCAATTTGTGCACATGTGAAACCATCAATTCGTGTAATGCTTGGAAGTATGGGGTTTCTGGCTAATTCGGTTCTCGCGGTCGGGGCTTCCGGAGTCGGAAGTCTGGCATATGGCCTAACGGAGGCCCAAGCCTTTAAAGTCCGAAATCTCGATCTGCAACTGTTGCCCGCTGGAAGCGAATCAATTCGGATTCTCCACATCTCAGATCTTCACATCACGCCAGCCCAGACTCGGAAAATCAATTGGGTTAAATCCCTAGCCAAACTTGAGCCTGACTTTGTGGTTGGTACTGGGGATTTCTTGGCACACCAACTTGCAGTTCCGGCTGTGGTTGAGGCCATGAATGAGTTAATGGATTTGCCTGGCGCTTTTGTTTTAGGTAGCAACGACTACTTTGCACCCAAGGTCAAGAATCCCCTCAGCTACTTCAAAACAGATCAGGAAATTCGTGCTGAAGGCACTGCGCTTCCCACATCTGACTTAGTTTATGAACTTACTGATGCAGGATGGCTCGACTTAAACAATAAACAAAGCGTTACTGAGATAAATGGTCTGAAGTTCCACTTCCGCGGCACTGATGATCCACACATTAAAAAGGACAACTACGCAGCTGTTGCTGGCCCATTTGAAGCAGACCACTTCAGGTTTGGCGTAACACATGCACCGTATCGAAGAGTTTTACAAAGCTTTGCTTCCGACAAAGCAGATTTGGTTTTAGCTGGGCACACTCACGGAGGCCAGATTTGTATTCCGTTTTATGGAGCGTTGATTACGAACTGCGACTTGCCGCTTGGTCAGGCAAAGGGGCTTTCGATGTTTGGTGAAACTGAAATGCCGCTGCATGTGTCAGCTGGAGTGGGAACCTCACCATTTGCTCAAGTTCGAATTGCTTGTCGCCCCGAAGCAACTTTAATCACGCTGACTGCAAAAGTAATTTGACTAAATTCTGTCGGTGCTTATTGGCTAAAGAATTTAATTAAATTCTTTAGCAACTACTTCAGCAATCTGCGCTGTATTTAGCGCGGCACCCTTGCGCAAGTTATCACCACAAACGAAGAAGTCGATTTCATTTGGATACTCTTTTGAAACTCGAATTCTGCCGACAACCGTTGGGTCAGTTCCCACAACATCGATTGGGGTTGGGAAGATTTTATTTTCTGGATCATCCACAACTAGAACTCCGTCAGCAATTTCAAGAAGTGCACGCACTTCATTGGCAGTAACTGCGCGATCTAGCACTGCGTGAACTGCAAGTGAGTGGGTCGTAACAACAGGCACTCGAACACATGTGGCATGAATCTTTAAATCTGGCTTGCCAAGAATTTTGCGTGATTCATTACGAACTTTAAGTTCTTCACTTGTGTAATCATTTTCTGAAAGTGATCCCGCCCATGGCACCACGTTCAATGCCAGTGGCGCTGGGAAGACATCATTCGTTGTAATGACATTGCGAACATCTTTTGTTTCATTTCCAAGATTCTTACCAGCGACTGCATCCACCTGTTCATGTAGTGCATCAATACCACCTTGACCAGCGCCAGATGCTGCTTGATATGACGCAACAACAAGTTCCTTAACGCCAAATGCTTTTTCAAGAGCGCCAACAACCACGATCATGGAAAGTGTTGTGCAGTTTGGATTTGAGATAATTCCACGAGGGCGATTTCGAGTCTGGTCTGCGTTTACTTCTGGAACCACAAGTGGCACGTCGGGATCCATTCGGAAGGCCCCACTGTTATCAACCGCGATAACGCCCTTGGCTGCTGCAATTGGAGCCCACTTGGCTGAAATTTCATCCGGCACGTCAAACATTGCAACATCAACACCATCGAAAGCTGCTTCAGTTAACTCTTCGACAATCACATCTTGGCCGCGTACCTGAAGTACTTTTCCAGCTGAGCGAGCTGAAGCAAGTAGCTTGATGTCGCCCCAGACATTAGGTCGCATTGAAAGTATGTCGAGCATTACGGTGCCAACGGCGCCAGTTGCTCCTACTACTGCAAGTGTTGGTTTCTTTGACATTACTTATCGTCCTGTTCCGCCGTAGACAACCGCTTCGCCATCAGCATCTAAACCAAATGCGGTGTGAATTGCAGTAACAGCCTTTTCGGCATCTTGCGCGCGAGTAACTACTGAAATGCGAATTTCAGAAGTTGAAATCATTTCTACGTTCACACCAGCGCCTGCAATTGCCTTAAAGAAAGTTGCAGAAACACCAGGATGTGACCGCATGCCTGCACCAACCAGAGAAATCTTTGCGATGTTTTCATCGGTATCGATGTCTTTGAAGTTCACTTCTTTTTCAATTCGGCGAAGCGCTAACTCAGCTTTGGTTGCATCGCCTCTCGGGCATGTGAAAGTCACATCTGTGGCACCTGACTCGTGAACACTGACGTTCTGAACAATCATGTCCATGTTGATGCCAGAGTCGGCAACTGCCTGGAAGATTGCAGCGGCCATACCTGGTCGGTCTGGAACGCCAACGACTGTAATCTTGGCATCTCCTAAATCGTGTGCGACGCCTGCGATTATTGGTTGTTCCATGATTGCTCCTACTTTGGACAACTTCTTTATCTTGGACTGATCAGAAAGATCAGCAATAACAAATGTTCCCTCTTTGTCCGAAAACGAAGATCGAACGTGAATTGGTAAATCAAAACGCTTTGCATATTCCACACAACGTAGGTGCAAAACTTTTGCGCCAGCGGCGGCCAGTTCCATCATTTCGTCATAAGTAATCCGTGGAACTTGTCTGGCTTTTGGAACCATGCGCGGATCAGCTGAAAAAATTCCATCAACGTCTGTATAAATTTCACACACGTCTGCATAAAGTGCAGCAGCCAAAGCCACGGCTGTTAAGTCTGAGCCGCCCCGACCAAGAGTTGTGATGTCTTTAGTGTCTTGCGAAACACCTTGGAATCCAGCAACGATAGGTATGGCATTTTCATGAAGGGCTTCTTGAATTCTTCCTGGTGTCACATCGACAATGCGCGCTTTGCCATGAGTTGAATCGGTAATCAGCCCAGCTTGTGACCCGGTGTATGACCGAGCTTCAAACCCAAGGTCGTTTATTGCCATAGCTAGCACGGCCATCGAAATTCGCTCACCGGCAGTTAGCAACATATCAAGTTCACGGCCAGGTGGATTTGGGGAAACTTGTTTGGCTAGATCTACCAGATCGTCAGTTGTGTCACCCATTGCCGAAACTACGACAACAACTTCGTTGCCAGCCCGTTTGGTATCTGCGATTCGCTTGGCTACACGCAAAATTCCAGCAGCATCCGCAACGGATGACCCACCGAATTTAGCGACAATTAAGCCCATAGGTCCTAAGTCTAAAGGGAATCTCGATGTTCGAAATCACCGCCTAAATCCCAAACCGGCATTCAACGCCAAAGGCTTAGGGGCTGACTTGGCGTCGACCTTCAAAAGCGCGACCCAATGTGACTTCGTCGGCATATTCAAGATCGCCACCGACGGGTAATCCAGATGCAAGCCTGGTCACTTTTATTCCCAAAGGTGAAATCAGCCTTGTTAAATAAGTAGCCGTAGCTTCACCTTCAAGATTCGGGTCAGTGGCCAGAATGATTTCAACAATCGCATCATCGGCCAAGCGAGTCATAAGTTCAGTTACCCGTAAGTCATCTGGACCAACACCATCAATAGGACTAATTGCCCCGCCTAGGACGTGGTATCTGCCACGGAACTCCCGAGTTCGTTCAACTGCCAAAACATCTTTTGGCTCTTCAACAACACAGATTGAGGTGGCATCACGGCGAGTGTCAGCGCAGATCCGGCAAAGATCATCTTGGGCAACGTTGTAGCAAGTTCGGCAAAATCTGATTTTTTCTTTGACTTCGGCAAGCACGGTAGCCAGGCGTGTCACGTCTGCACTGTCGGTTGCAAGTAAATGAAAAGCAATTCGAGTCGCACCTTTTGGTCCAACGCCTGGAAGTTTGGCAAGTTCATCAATTAAATCTTGAACAATGCCTTCATAGATATTGCTCATGCTTCGCGCGGACTTTCACTAATGACTTTTCCGCCGAGCGAACTAGTAATGATGTCAATAGAAGACCGAGCTGGTGTGTTCTCATCATCCGGAGATGCCTCGCCACGGTCAGTTGCAGCTTCTTTTTTAGGCTTTGCTGGCTTAGCTCGATTTGGATCCACCGTTGGATCGATGCGCACATCAACGTGGAAAAGATTTTGAATTACTAATCGCAACCGATCATCATGACCACTCTTGACAGCATTATTCATAGTGTTTGAATTCGGGAAGGCAACGGCTAAGACTTTATCTTCGCCAAACGAAACTGGAGCAGTGTCAACCATGACAATTCCAGCAACCCGACTCTGGCCACCAAGTGTGTGCAAAATTGCCGGCCAGGCTTCGCGAATTTGTTCAAAGGTAACTGGACCTGTAAGCGTTGTGGGTTCTTCAGCAGATTTCTCTTCAGCTTTTTGAGTTGCCGCAGCTGTAACTTGCGACGGTTTCATTGGCGCTGGTGTGGTTGAAACTTTTGGTCGGGGTGCTGGTGTTTTTGCCGCAACTGGTTCACTTGTCGAGTCAGGCTGTTGTGTGGCTGACTGCTGAGTTACCGGCTGTTCTGCCGCAACTCGAGCTCGCGCAGGAATTGGAGCGGCGCTTGAAACCCGTGGACCATCTTGCTCCAGTTTTTCAACTCGATTAATCAGATCCTGTGTTACTTCATTAGTAACTAATCGGGCAGCTAAGAGTTCTAGTTGAAGCTTTGGTGATGCAGCACCACGCAGTTCAGAAAGACCTGAACTGACTAAGTCAGCGACGCGGACTAGTTGGGCAGGTGTGAAAAGTTTGGCTTGGCTAACAAGATCGTCGATCTGTTCATTTGGAATATCGAATAGACCCGATGTTGCTGCATCTGGCACTTGTGTCACAACGACTAAATCACGCAAATGATCTAACAAATCATTTGCAAAGCGACGAGGTTCGTGACCTGAAGTTACAACTTGTTCAATAAAAGTAAAGAGGGCTGCGCC
>CANLIF010000068.1 GCA_947491175.1 Actinomycetota bacterium | reverse complement strand
TGAAACAGATTTTCCAACCCCCAAGCGAGGATCTAAATCCAAATGAACCTCAAGTCCAGGGATGTTAGGCAAAAACATTGCACCTAGATCGAGCATCGAGCTTGTATCTAGATCATCACTTAGATCCAACGGTCTAGGTGTCATGTTGAGATACCTGTTGAACCAAAGCCGTTGTCACTTCGTTGCGTTTCATCAAGTTCTTGCACTTGCACGAACTGCGCTGTAGTTACTTCTTGAATCACAAGTTGAGCAATTCGACTACCGGCAGGCAAGGTTGCGGTTTCAGTTGGATCCAAATTAATGAGACAGATTTTTAGTTCGCCGCGATATCCAGAATCAATTGTGCCTGGCGTGTTAACAATTCCAATTCCATACTTATTAGCTAAGCCTGAACGCGGATGAACCAGACCGACATATCCTGCGGGCAATGCGATCGCTACTCCAGTTGAAACTAGCAACCGCTCCCCTGGAGCCAAAGTCACATCTTCAATGCAAACCAAATCTGCGCCAGCGTCTCCATCATGAGCGTACTTTGGCGCGTGGGCCAACTCATGTAACAGCATGAATTCGATCGTGATGTGACTCATGGAGCGATGTCCAACTTCTTGACGTAATTGAGTGCGTTCTCATCACTTGCCGCTTCAACAAGATCTTCTTGGCGACCATGCTTAATGAAATGCGCTATTGGCACCAGCATATAAAGCGAACCGGCCTCAACGGCAAGTGGCCCATCTGGTGCGTTTAGTCTGCCTTCAGCAGTAGACCAAATCTTGCGACCCCTAACTGCCTGCATGGTTGCTTCAATAAAAACTTGCGTACCAACCGGTACCGGTAATCGATATGAAACTTCAAGGTGAGCTGTCACTGCCGGCGCTCGAATTAACCAATTAGTCGCGCCAAGAGATTCGTCAAAAGCTAAGGACAAAATTCCACCGTGCGCAATACCTGGTGCACCTTGATGGTGTTGGGTCACCTCGAATACCGCGCGGGTAGTCATTCCATCACCGGCTTCGATTTTGATGTGCAAGCCAGTTGGATGTTCACTGCCACACCCAAAGCAGTTGCGGTAATGACTGTTGATTGTCTCACCAGGTTTTGGGGCGTCGGGGTGCCGCTGTGGCACCTGCGCATCACTTGGGATGCTCAGCGGATGTATTTCACGACCAATTCGTTCCATGTTCTTTAGAGTATCGTTTCCATTAAGTTGCATTTAGAGCAGTAACCAGTAAATCGAAAAGTGAGTTGTTTAATGACTACCGAAGGTGTCGACGGCAAGAGTCCAGTTTTTCAAGAACGGCTTTGGCCTTCACTTGGTATGTGGGTATTTGCTTTCATAATGACTTCATCACTAGGTATTGCTTATAGCCAGGCTTACGGCAAAGAGCTTGGCTTCATCGTTGCAATTTCCACGACACTTGCCGTTGTGATTGGGCTCATAGTCAATACGCCGCTAATTCAAGTAGATGAGCTAAATCTTCGAGCTGGCCGCGCTCGACTGCCACTTGAATACGTCGGCAAAGTTCAAATACTTGACGATGTGCAATCACGACGCGCTAGATCTACTGATGCGAATTCCAATGCACACTTTCAATTACGCGGTGGCATCAAGGGCTCAGTGATAGTTGAAGTTACCGATCCGCAGGACCCGCATCCATATTGGCAAGTATCGACCCGCAAGCCAGATGCATTAATAGCAGCTTTAGTAAACACAAAAACTGGGTAATTGGCACAGACTCGAGAGGTATTACGACTGCTTAAGCGCAGTCACCACAAACTGGCCCATCTTTGGTTTCTTTCGCCAAAGTGCTGCGATGGTTAACCAAGAAGCACTTTGAGCAGGTGAATTCGTCAGCCTGCTTCGGGATGACCATTACAGTAATGGATTCATCCGAAAGATCAGCACCCGGAAGTTCTAATGATTCATTTAGATCCGCTTCGTCGGCATCAACACTTGAACTGACCTTTGAGGCATGCTGGGCTTTAAGGTTTTCGAGACTTTCCTCGTTTTCCTCTTCGTCCGTCTTTCTCGGGGCGTCATAGTCTGTTGCCATTACGAGCTAAATCTCCTAGCGGTTTCTTAATGAAGGTTTATTCCGACGTGTCGGATGTTACTTCATTGGGCACTCTCGCCAAGCACCGCCCCTACATTAATTGATTCTTTTCATTTCTAAGGGATATCTGCGTGCATTTTCGGTATAAGTTTTTATGCTGTACGCGATAGTTTCTGGGTCTGCCGCGCCTTCCTTGATCTTGGCAGGAACGCCGACCGCCAATGCGCCGCTAGGTACCAAAGTCCCACCGAGCACTACTGCCCCAGCAGCCACTAATGCGCCAGTTTCCACGATTGCCGTGTGCAGAACCAGTGATCCAGAACCTACTAACGCCCCATTTTGCACAGTGCACCCTTCCAAATGTGCGTTATGCCCCACAGTGCACTCATCGCCAATGATGGTTGGCAGTTCTGCGGTGCAATGTATGACGCAACCATCTTGGATAGATGTGCGCGCGCCGATTTGAATTCGGCTTGAATCTCCGCGCAAAACTGCACATGGCCCGATGAAAGACAGTTCGCCAACAGTTACGTCCCCGATAATGACGGCTTCGGGGTGCACAAATGCGCTGGGGTGAATGTTTGGCACTTTGTCACCAAATGAATAAATCGCCACGTTAATCCTGATCTGCTTGGTTGGCTTCCAGTATGGCAACTAATTCACCATGAATTGCTGGATTTGCCACCACGATCATGTCGACGCCGATCGAGTTGCCAAACAGTCCACTTGATACAGCGCCAGCTTCGCGGGCGATAAGTTCACCGGCAGCATGATCCCAGGCATTAACGCCTCGCTCGTAATATCCATCAAGAACGCCTTGCGCAACTAGGCACAAATCAATAGCGCAGGATCCAAGTCGCCTGATGTCAGCAACATTTGGTAGCACCTCTTGCAAAACCCGCGCTTGACTAGCTCGCCGGGTACTGGAATACCCAAAACCTGTGCCAATCAGAGCCTGACTGAGTTCGCTGCATCCAGAGACTTTGAGTTTTCGCGAGTCGCCACGCTCAATCACCCATGCGCCTAACCCTCGACTAGAGATGTACATCTGATCCAGAACTGGCACATAAACAACACCAGCCAGGCCCTGACCAGTACTTTCCTCCACTAGGCCAATAGAAACACACCAAAACGCAATTTCATGGAGGTAGTTAACCGTGCCATCAATCGGGTCAATCACCCATTGCAGGCCTGAAGTTCCATTGTGATTGGCGCCTTCTTCACCCAAGATCGCATCATCAGAGCGGTGTTTATTAATTTCTGCCACGATAAACTCTTCCGCGCGCTGATCCATCAGAGTTACTACATCAGTTGCGGTCGATTTAGTCTGGACTTGCAAGTCATCTGGGCGATCCAAGAGTAGTTTGCCTGCGCCGCTTGCGATAGTCATCGCTAGCGCGAGGTTAGGTTCACTAATCAGCGCGGCAAAGGACGCAGAAGTCGTAGTGTTGGAGTGCAAGGTCATTTTGCTATTGTCCTGCCTAGGCCTTGAGCAATGCGACACACCCCGCGATAACTGCGATTTTATTGGTTTTTCCGCGAAACTAGAGGGGCATAAGAAATAGAAAGAGGTGACCATGAGAGAGCTAATTTTTGTCGGGCGCTCCGAAGACAATCGCGAGCTTATTTTCATGGATGAAGACGGTAGCGAATTTGCAGTAGTTGTTGATGATCACATCCGACGAAGCATTAACACCAGCGACAACGCCTCGATAACCACAACAGATTCAGGTATTTCCCCACGCGACATTCAAACCCGGATTCGTCGCGGCGAAACTGCCGAAGCAATCGCCTCCGAAGCTGGCGTAGATTCTGCGCGTATCGAACGTTATGCCGGGCCCGTTCTGGCTGAACGTTCATACATGGCCAAGCGCGCTTCGCAAACTTTGGTCCGTCGCCCACATGGCGAAGTAATTCTTGGCGAACTAGCAACTGGTCAACTGGCTAATCGCGGCGTGGACACTTTAACTTTGGTTTGGGATTCATACCGACGCGATGACGCGCGTTGGACCGTCACGGTTTCTTGGGCCAGCGGCAGTGGTGGTGGGATCGCAAGTTGGATTTTTGATCCATTGGCTCAAAGCATTGTTGCTCTTGATGACGAAGCTCGGTGGCTTTTTGATGAAGCTGCTGGAGCAAATGAATCGACTACTAAAGTTGAGGATTCAAAGCCCCGTCTTGTTGGACTGCCTAATGTCTCGGCGCCCAAAGATGACGAACTTGAACCACCAGCATGGGCTGGGCCGGGTCATCCAACAATGCCAGTACCAATGCCGGTTGCTACTCCAGCGCCAGTTGCTGCGGTTGATGACTCACCTTCATGGGATGACATTTTGTTCGGCCATCGCCCGAATGACCAATAAGAATCCTTTCCACACTGTCAGCAAGGAACTTTTATAACTATGGCTAAAACCACATCATCGAAACCTGCACATAATGCTGGGCGAATTGTAGACATCGATGTTGCCAATGAAATGCAAGATTCGTTTTTAGAGTATGCATATTCAGTCATTTATTCCCGCGCGCTGCCAGATGCTCGTGATGGCTTAAAGCCTGTGCAACGGCGAATTTTGCACACTATGGCTGCAATGGGATTGCGATCCGATAAAGGTCACGTAAAAAGCGCTCGTGTTGTGGGCGAGGTTATGGGAAAGCTTCATCCCCATGGCGATAGCGCAATTTACGACGCTCTGGTGCGCATGGCGCAATCTTGGTCTTTACGGCTCCCCTTTGTTGATGGGCATGGCAACTTTGGATCCCTTGATGAAGGCCCAGCTGCATATCGTTACACCGAAGCCCGGCTCGCAAGTCCTGCCAGCGCCATGGTGGATTCGATCGATGAGGACACGGTTGACTTTGCGCCAAATTACGACGGTCGCGAACTCGAACCAACGGTTTTGCCTTCAGCCATTCCAAACCTCTTAGTTAATGGTGCTTCTGGAATTGCCGTTGGCATGGCAACAAATATGCCGCCACATAACTTGCGCGAAGTGGTGGCGGCTGCCTCACACCTATTGGCACATCCCAAGGCAACGCTAGATGAATTAATGACTTTCGTGCCCGGCCCAGATCTGCCAACAGGCGGCATGATCTATGGCTTAGATGGAATCCGGGAGGCGTATGAAGCCGGTAAGGGAAGTTTTAAAATCCGAGCCAAAGTCGACATCGAACAAATTTCACCACGTCGGCAAGGAATCGTAGTTCGGGAATTGCCTTATCAAGTTGGCCCCGAGCGCGTTATCGAACGCATCAAAGAGCTTGTAACTAATAAGAAACTTCAAGGTATCTCCGATGTAATCGATTTAACAGATTACGAATCTGGACTTGAACTTGTAATCGAAGTCAAGAATGGTTTCCATCCAGAAGCTGTCCTGGATCAGTTATACAAGTTGACTCCACTTGAAGACGCCTTCCACATCAACAATGTCGCGTTGGTAAATGGTCAACCAGTAACACTTGGTTTGAAACCATTACTACAAGTTTTTATCGATCATCGCTTGCAAGTTGTTCGTCGTCGCAGTGAGTTTCGCAGAACAAAAGCAACGGATAGATTACATCTGGTCGACGGTTTATTGGTTGCAATCCTTGACATAGATGAAGTGATCGCAGTGATTCGCGGCAGTGATGATACGGCTGCTGCGCGGGAGCGATTAATGAGTGTTTTTGACCTCAGCGAGATTCAGACCAATTACATTCTGGAAATGCCACTTCGTCGCTTGACTAAATTTTCACGTCTGGAATTGGAAAAAGAACAAGATGAGTTGCGCACAATCATTGCTGACTTAACTGACATCTTGGACAACGATAAGCGTCTGCGTAAAGTTGTTGGCCAAGAGTTAACTGATGTCGCAAATAAGTATGGTGACGATAGAAGATCGCAACTACTATCCGATGATGGCATTGTTTCTGCCGCGCTTGCAATCCCGCTGGAAGTTACCGATGATCCATGTTTTGTTCTCATGTCAGCAACTGGCTTACTAGCTCGAACTACCAATGATGTTCCGCTGGAGTTTGCCAAAAAGCGAGCAAACCACGACACAATTCGATCCATGGTGCGCACAACTGCTCGAGGTGACGTAGGAATCGTAACTAGTTTTGGTCGGGTGATTCGTCAATCAGTAGTAGGCCTGCCAGCTCTTTCTGAAGGGACCGCACTTTCTTCTGCCGGTGGCGCTGCATTAAAGGAGTTCCTAACACTTGGCAAAGGTGAGACTGCACTTTCATTGATGGCTCTTGACCAACCCGAGTCCACTTTGTTTTTAACGACTGCATTTGGCACAGTTAAGCGAGTTGTAAACGACGTACCTGCTTCGGCTGGTGACTGGAATGTGATTCGACTCGAAGAAGGCGATTACTTAGTTGGCGCTATTCAATGTGAAGATGAAAGTGGCGAAGTTGTTTTAATTTCCAGTGACGCCCAACTCTTGCATTTCGACGCCTCACTTGTGCGGGCAACTGGTCGTCCCGCAGCTGGCGTAGTTGGCATTCGACTCTACGAAGGAGCCGAAGTGATTTTCGGTACCGTCGTTGATGCGCATGATGAATGTCTCGTGGCAACAGTTGGCGGTGAGGCTGGCGCGCTTCCAGGAACTGCGGCGCACACTATGAAGTTAACGCTACTTACTGAATTCCCTGGCAAAGGAAGAGCAACTAGTGGCGTGCGTTGCCACAAGTTCCTATCTGGCGAAGACGTACTCGTGGCTGCAACTGCCGGTAATGGACCAATTCACGCTTGTGGCTCAACAGGTGCGGCGGTAGATGTTCCAG
>CANLIF010000067.1 GCA_947491175.1 Actinomycetota bacterium | reverse complement strand
GTTGTGTAGTTGGTGGTGTCCGTTGGTGTGAAGACCATTTGGTGCGAGGCGCTGCCAACTGCTGGCACGGTGTTTGGGGTTGCAAATGCAAACGATCCGGCAACGCTCGCTGAACCACCAGTTAGCAAAACTTCAGATAGTGCCTGGCCACTTACTATCCCGCCGGCAGATGGCCACGACGTAATCAGCGGAGCAGTTGGAGCTTTTAATCCAGCATCACTAATCGTCCAGCCACGAGTTCCCGTTAGGGTATCCCTGCCAATTTTCCCAGATTGCGTGTAACGCAAATCAGTACTGAAATTAACTCCGCTACGCGTCGCTTGTGTCGCCCAGCCATTCAATAATGCATCGTAATTCGCAGTACTCATGCTCGTGCTAGCTAGAAAATTCTGAGCACTTACTAGCGTTGTTGATAACTTCCATGAACCTAGGTTCTGATTAAACGATGTGGCACCGTTAAACATGCTGCTCACATTGTTGACGGAACTAACATCCCAGGCGCCTACAGCTGCATTGAATGCAGTTGCGTTATCGAAAGTGCTAATGAAGTAAACCATTTTGCTGACATTCCAACCACTGATGTCAGAATTAAAACTTGTTGCATTTGCAAAAGTTACATACATCGAAGTGATTTGGCTCACGTCCCATGCAAGAGGTTGTCCATCATTATTAAATGAAGTTGCGTCGACAAACATGTAATCTAACGAGGTTACATTTGGGAATCTCCACGCAGAAATATTTTGATTAAATCTCGAAGCACCACGGAACATTTCGGTTAAGTTATTGGCACTGGAAACGTCCCAGTTAGAAATATCTTGATTGAAATGACTGGCCCCGCCGAACAAACCTGCAAAGCTTGTAACGTTTGACACATCCCACTGGTTTCCATTCGTTCGCAGTGGGTGCGCGCTGTCATTGGTTGCACTTCCGTTATTGAATTTTGGCGCACCGTTGAACATTGAAACATTCGTGGCACTTGAGGTATCCCAGCTGCTCACATTCTGATTAAAGGAACTAGCGCCAAGAAACATTTCACCAAAAGAAACCACGCTTGACGTGTTCCAACCGCCGCTAATGGAGGTCATTGGATTTAAGCCGTCATTATTCGCGCTTCCATTGTTGAAACTTGAAGCGCCGCGGAACATTCCAACCATAGAAGTTACGGCACTGGTATTCCAGGTTGAAATATTTTGGTTAAACGATGACGCGTAGAGAAAGGCATATTGCAAATTTGTAACACCAGTTGGTATCTGGGTGGGAACCTGTTTTAACTCACTCGCGCCGCAGAAAGCATAAGAAAGATCCGTTATCCCTAGTTCACCAAAAGATTGAACGGCAGTCAGCGCACTCGTTGAAGAGCAATAAGCTCCAAATTGCGTTAAGCGGGTCCCGTTAATAGTGACTGTGTAGGTTCCTGGGTTGGAATAGGTGTGAGTTCTTTCTCCTGATGAATTAAATGGCCCAGAAGATGATCCGTCTCCCCAATCGATAGTTACGTTTGTCACGGTTCCAAAAAGTGGGAGGTTCATAACCATCGAAGTTGCGCTACTTGCGGTTGCAGTCAAAATCATCGGATCGTTCACAACAATCGCAGAGGTCAGGAATCGAACAATTACGACGCCTGAGCCTCCGTTTGATCCGCCATCAGCACCGCCGCCGCCGCCGCCCGTATTCGCTAAACCTGCTGTGTCGTCTTGGCCGTACCTCGTATTTGCGCCCTTACCGCCACCGCCAAGTCCACCTTCACTGCCAGTGGCACAGGCGTCTGTGCACATGCCACCGCCGCCGCCTGCGTAATAAGTAGCGGTTCCTGTTATCGAGTTCGAAAGCCCGATACCACCATTGCCACCGGCACGATTTGTTGATGGGGTACTTGATGTGCCAGCGGCACCGGCACCGCCTCCACCGCCGCCGCCCCAACTGCCGATTCCACCTGCGTTACCTTGTCCGATTGTTCCGGCAGGGCCTGTATTGAAGTTGAAGCTGGATGACTCTGGTGTATTTCCGCCGCCGCTACCACCGGTGCGACCCTGGCTGGTATACCCACCACCACCGCCACCACCGATTGCAGTTAGGCCAAGTGCTTGCGAGTTTCCACCATCGTCACCAGAATTCATGATGCCGCCGCCACCCGAGCCACCTGCACCGACAACTATCGGGATTGAAGAAACTGAACCAAGGGTTGATGTCCCTGCCAACACACCGCCAGCGCCACCACCACCAGCGCCGCCACCGCCGCCACCGGCAACGATCAAATACTCAACACTTAAATTGTCGGCTGGCGGTGTCCAGGTGCAAGACTCAACAGTTTTGAACGAAACAACGGTGTGCGAGCCATCGGTGGCAACTAATGGATTGGTACAGGTCGTGGTAATTACGGGAACTGCATTAGCTGGCGCGATTGAAAATGATTCAAGAGCGGAAAATGCAAACGGGATTCCGGAAAAAATTACGAAAGTAATAAGGGCTAGCGTGCCCTTAAAAGCGTTGCGCATTAGGTGCTTCTCCTGACAGATGGCTGAGCGAAATGCCCACAACTACCCAGAGAACTTTACGGGGTTCGTGCCCCTGGACGCATTCGTAATAGTTAACGAAAAGTAAACGATTTGTGATTGGGTAAGAAAAACGGACATTAGTTAACCTGGTTAACCAATGTCCGTTTCTAAGTTTCTTGCCTATGGACGGTGCGGCATGATCGCATCAACTGGGATGTGACCAAAGCGTCCCTTTTGGTAGTCCTCCATTGCTTGCATAACTTCCTCTTTAGTGCTCATTACAAACGGGCCGTATTGGAAAACTTGCTCACGTAATGCAATGCCACCGATCAAGAAAATATCAAGATCTTCATGACGAGATTCTTGTATTTGATTCGCCTGAATCGAAATGTAATCACCATTAACCAATACCGCCATCTGGCCGGTCTGAATTGGATGGTTGGCTGGGCCAACTGTTCCGGAACCATTCAATACATATGCCAGCGCATTGAAGTCACTACGCCAAGGAATATCAGCTCGGGCGCCGGACGCGATCGTGACATGGGTGATCGTGATTGGCGTATGTGAAATTCCTGGACCGGAATGATCTTCAATCTGTCCGGCTAGAACACGAATCAATGCGCCACCATCTTGAGTAGTAACCATTGCTGAGTCTTGACCTTGCAAATCTTGATACGCAGGTTGGATTCGCTTCTTTTCCTTTGGCAAATTAATCCAAAGCTGAACTCCATGGAACGTACCACCGGACATAACTAAATCTTCTGGTGGTGTTTCGATATGCAAGATGCCATCGCCAGCAGTCATGTACTGGGTGCCACCTTCTTTGATGGTGCCGCCGCCGCCATGTGAATCTTGATGCAGGAATCGACCATCCATTAAGTATGTGAAAGTTTCAAATCCGCGATGGGGATGCCAAGGTGTTCCCTTTGGTTCACCTGGCAGATATTCAACTTCACCCATTTGATCCATGTGAATAAACGGATCTAAATCTGCATTAGGAATGCCAGCAAATGCACGACGAACTGGGAAGCCTTCACCTTCGTAAGCCTGCGGTGCATTGGTAATCATCTTGACCGAGCGAGGTTGCGCGCCAGGGGCAACAAAAACTCGTGGCAAAGTCAAAGTGTCTGCAGTGATAGCGGGCATTGCGGCCTCCTAAGGCTTAGTTGAATGTTCAACTAAGCCAAGTTTAGGTCAGGGCTTACAAGAACGCAACCGCATTGGGCAATGAGCACGGGGCAATGAGCATTGGGAAGTGAAAAAAGATAGCCTAAAGGCTCAAGAACTAGTGCAGTAGGAGTGGCAATGGAGCCCATCGTTCGGCGATTATCTGAAGGTGACTGGGCTGGTTGGCCAGAAGAACAGGTTGCAGCTCGCGGCAAAGTTTCTTGGAAAGCGTTGCAAGGCGTTAATGATGACGAAGAAACCGACATGGTTTTGGGTGTGGCTCGGGTGTTTAAAGACGAATCACTTGAAGCCCATCGCCATCTGCAGCCCGAGACTTATTACGTCCTAAGCGGCAAGGGCAAAGTCACCATCGAACACGTTGAATACGACGTAGAAGCCGACACTATGGTTTTCATTCCAGGCGATGCACTACATCAAATTAATAATTACGATGATGAACCGCTACGTATTCTTTACTTATTCGCTACGCCACATTTCGCGGACGTAATCTACAAGTTTTAAAGCGCTCTAAGCTACGTAATCTGGCTGGCTGCGATCAAGCATTCGCTTTAGCGCCGCAAAGTGCAGATCAATTCGGCTATAGCCATCAAGATGTGTTGAATCCTTAAACTGCTCAACTGTCATGTCCACGATATCTTTCGGAACTTCGCGGATCATCTGACCAGTTGATTGAGCAAGAACTTGTACTTCAGCAGTGCGCTCAAAGAAATACAAATGATGGAAAGCTTCAGCGACAGTTGAACCAGTTGTGACAATACCGTGATTGCGAAGTAACAGAATCGACTTATCGCCCAATGCGCGCGTCATCCGCTCACCTTCAGAACGATCTAATGCAAGGCCGTTGTATTCACAGTCATAGAAAACATCATCACGATACCCAAGGGCGTTTTGGCTAGCCATTACTAGATCTGGTTCATCTAGCATTGCAAGCGCTGTGGCATAAGGCATGTGGGTGTGCAGAACTGCGCGCAGTTTGCGAGCACTGCCGTGCATTGGCCCATGGATAAAGAAGGCGGTTTCTTCAACAAGGCCACTACCTTCATAAACTGTGCCGTCTAGATCAACAATCATGAAGTCACTAGCTTGAACCTCGGACCAATGCAGTCCAAATGGAGCCAGGAAGAATCGGTCTTCATAGCCTGGAACTAGCAGTGTGAAGTGGTTGTCGATTCCTTCATGGAAGCCATAGTGCACGGCTAATCTGTGTGCGGCCGCCAGATCAATGCGCGCTTGGCGAATCGGATCTTGATCTACTCGCAACATTTCATCTGGTGAAGTTAGCGACATGGTTTAGCCTTTCTTGTCCGTAACGTTTAGTGCCATCAGCGACATGATTTCGTAGGCCAATGTGGCTGCAGCTAGTGAGGTAATTTCGGCGTGGTCATAAGCCGGGGCCACTTCAACAATGTCAGCGCCAATCATCTGTTCTCTTGGCATTCCTCGAACCAGGCTCAATAACTCGCGTGAAGTAAACCCACCCATTTCAGGGGTTCCAGTTCCTGGAGCAAATGCTGGATCTAGCACATCAATATCTATAGATAGGTACATCGGGCAATCCCCTACGCGCTTTCGGGCAAGACCAATGACTTCAGCGACGCCCATACGATCAAAATCAGCTGCGCGGACTGTTGAGAATCCAAAGTTCTTATCGTTAATCAAATCCTGTTGATCGTAAAGCGGACCACGAATACCCACGTGAAGGGACTTATCTTCGATTAGCAAGCCTTCTTCGAATGCCCGACGCATGAAAGTTCCATGGGTGCGATCGGCTCCGAAGTAGCTATCCCAAGTATCAAGATGGGAATCGAAGTGAATCATCGCAATTGGGCCATGAACTTTAACCAGTGCGCGAAGTAATCCAAGTGTGACCGTGTGATCGCCACCAAGAGTTACTAGTTTGCGGCTATCACTAACTAACTCGCTGGCGCCATCATCAATTTGCTTTAGTGCACTATCAATGTCGAATGGATTGCAAGGAATGTCTCCTGCATCAACGGCCTGAATCGTTCGAAATGGAGCAACTTGTAAATCTGGATGATAAGCCGGACGCAAATGCCTCGAAGCTTGGCGAATTGCCATCGGACCAAACCGGGCGCCAGGACGATATGAAACTCCACCATCAAATGGCGCACCCAAGATCGCTACGTCGTAATCCGACACCTGATCGATACGCGGTAGGCGAGCAAAAGTAGATTCACCCGCAAACCGAGGAACTTTAGTGCCTTCAACAGGACCAATAATGTCTTCAGGATTCATTGCAAAAACCTACTTAGTTTTAATTACTTACCGAAACGACGGATTACAAACATTTTGCGGATTGGCTCGTGCACAACCCAAGTTCCACGCCAGCCTTCTGGGGTGACGATTGTGGAATCAACTTTTAGCTCAACGACTGTGCCATCTTCGCCAGTAATGGTTGCGGATCCCGAGAGAATTTGTGCGATCTCGTCATAACCATCTCGGTGCACAATAAATGTGCCCGCGGAACATTCCCAAATTCCAGTTTCAATTGCTTCATCTGGCGAAGTCCAAGCCATCAAGATTGATTCCATTTGTCCATCAATGCTGTTCGGCTTAAGTGCTGCCGGTGGTACGGAAATTTTGCTGCCACTGAGGACTGTGATTGTTGGCTCAATGCGATCTGACATTTGGAGACCTTTCAAGTTGGATTAACTCAAGTGTAAGGCGAAGGCATTCCAGATTTCACGGGCGTACACCAAAGAATTGCTCAATTCTTAGTGCAGAATTGAAGCCATGTCTGAAAAAACTTTTAAAGCCATGTCAGGACGGCAGGTCATTGCCTCCAGCTCGTCCCTATTGGCTGCGGTTTGGATTGTCGCCTTGGCATCAATTCCGGGCGCCCAAAGTTATCGTGATCAACTTGCCAATGGGACAGCTGCTGACCAGATTGTTACCGCGTATGACGCCATGACGGTAATCATCCCAATCACAATGATTAGTTCGTGGATAATCACAAGTCGCTGGTTAAAGGGCTTGCACATAGCAGCGACTACAGCTGACCCGAATGCAATGCGACTAAAACGACCCTGGGTGTTTTGGAGTTGGATTGTTCCAGTTGTTTCGCTGTGGTTTCCAAAGAATTTGATCGAAGATCTATTAAGAGCCGAAGGAAGTACTGAAGCGAAAGCATTAATAGGTAAAGACACTTTGACTTGGTGGCTAACTTGGGTCGGCTTTGCCCT
>CANLIF010000066.1 GCA_947491175.1 Actinomycetota bacterium | reverse complement strand
GTTAAGTAAGCGCCGTTAAGTAAGCGCCGTTAAGTAAGCGCCGTTAAGTAAGCGCCGTTAAGTAAGCGCCGTTAAGTAAGCGCCGCGACATAAGCACTGTTAACGAAGTGCGAGCCGTTTGATTTATCGACACGCCAAGCGTCAATCCCTCTATTTGTATGCCATTAGCCGTAACTTGTATCTGCTCAAAGGTGACAAATCTTTAACGCTCTAGAAGAGGTTTAGAGTTTGTTACTTTGGCACCACAAAGCTTGTCTAGAAAGGCAAACACCATGGCCGCTCCACAGAACTACTTAGCAGTTATCAAAGTTGTTGGCATCGGCGGCGGCGGCGTGAATGCGATCAATCGCATGATTGAAGCCGGCCTCAAGGGTGTCGAGTTTGTTGCTATTAATACTGACGCTCAGGCACTTTTGATGAGTGACGCGGACGTCAAGTTAGATATTGGCCGCGACCTTACTCGCGGACTGGGTGCTGGCGCAGATCCTGAAGTTGGTCGCCAAGCAGCCGAAGATCATCGCGGTGACATCGAAGAAGTTTTGCGTGGCGCAGATATGGTTTTCGTAACCGCTGGTGAAGGTGGTGGCACGGGAACTGGTGGTGCACCAATTGTTGCCAAGATTGCTCGCGACATGGACGCACTTACGATTGGCGTTGTTACTCGACCATTTAGTTTTGAAGGTAAGCGCCGCTCAGCCCAGGCGGATGAAGGCGTGGACTCACTGCGAAGTGAAGTTGATACGTTAATTGTCATTCCAAATGATCGCTTGCTTGAACTTGCCGACAATGGCATCAGCGTAATCGATGCTTTCCGCCATGCGGACTCAGTATTACTCCAAGGAGTAAGTGGCATAACAGACTTAATTACCACACCAGGTTTAATCAACCTCGATTACGCGGATGTCAGAAGCGTTATGAAAGATGCCGGTAGTGCACTGATGGGAATTGGTTCTGCTCGTGGCCCCGATCGTGCCATCGAAGCGGCCCGACAAGCGATCTCAAGTCCATTGCTTGAAGCCAGCATCGAAGGTGCTCGTGGCGTACTAATGTCGATTTCCGGCGGCAGTGACTTAGGTTTGTTTGAAATCAACGAGGCAGCTCGCATGGTTCAAAGCGCAGTTCATCCAGATGCAAACATTATTTTCGGCGCGGTTATCGATGACACCCAAGGTGATCAAGTTAAAGTTACAGTTATTGCAGCTGGCTTTGACGGTGGTTCACCTCCATCAAATCGATCCACTTCACCAATGTCCAAGCGAGTTCTAGACGAAACTCCGCTTGCCGCCGCAGTGGCAGTTGATTTGGCTCGGGACGGTGAAACACCTTCAATTCCACTAACGCCTGATTCCTTTTCGAATGGCGCTTTTGGATCTTCCCCAGTTGCAGATGAGGACGATAACTTTGAAAACCTCTTTGGCGACGCTCCTGCCACTACAGGTAACGGCGATGGCGATGGCGATGCCGAAGACAATGGCGACCTCGACGTCCCAGATTTTCTCCGCTAGAGACTGACTTTTTCACAAAATGAACACGCAGGTCTTTGGCCGCGTTTCAATCGAAGGCATTCATGCGATAGCGCTGAACCGAACTGGTGGCACAAGTCAGTCACCGTTTGATTCACTAAATCTGGCTTCATATGTTGGTGACGATCCGCAATGCGTAGCTGCAAATCTGGAAGTAGTTAAGGAGCTGGTTTCAGCGCGCGGCATTTGCGTCATGAATGCCGAACACGGAAACCTAGTTCATGTTGTAAGTGAGCCAGGAATTGCCTTGCCTGGCGATGGCCTGGTAACAAAGCAAACACAGCTTGCCTTGGTGTCATTGGCGGCAGACTGTGTTCCGTTTGGCTTGATAGATCCAGTAAATCGTGTCATAGCAGTTGGCCATGCAGGTTGGCGTGGGGTGCTGGCTAATGTCATGCAGTCACTGCTGGATGAATTCTTAGCAAGTGGTGCGCAACTGAATCACACCCAGGCAGTTATTGGCCCAGCAATTTGCGCTTACTGCTACGACGTTCCGGTTGAAAGAGTTGAGATGTTTCGGCAGGTCCGTCCAGAAGCAATATCATCTCCTAAAAATTTGGATCTAATCTCAGGAGTTACTTCGGTGCTGGCAACTCAAGTCACACAAATCCATGAACTTACTGGATGCACTTTAGAAAATTCGAAACTATTTTCTTTTCGACGTGCAGCCGGGGAGCCAACTGGTCGTGGGGGATTAGTACTTGCAATGAGTGCTTCTTAGATCCTCAACTCATAGAGTGGTCACCATGGATCGAATGTCAGAACTGCAGGCGAATTTGCAGGATGTTGAACGCGAGATTTCTGATGCCTGTATCGCGGCAAATCGAAATCGAGCAGACGTCACATTGATTGCAGTTACAAAAACTTGGCCAGCTAGCGATGTTGATTTATTGGCAACGTTAGGAATTACGGATGTTGGCGAAAACCGTGACCAAGATGCTAGGCCTAAGCGGGACGAAGTGCGCAGCGCCAGTTTGATTTGGCATGCAATCGGTCAACTTCAAACTAATAAGGCAAAAAGTGTCGCAACTTGGGCCGATGTAGTGCACAGCGTAGATCGGACAGATTTAGTCACTGCACTTTCCAAGGCCGTAGCCGGCAGACAAACGCCACTTAGGGTTTTGATTCAAGTCAATCTTGACCCCAATCCAACTGAAAATCGGGGGGGCGCCCTTCCAAATGAATTGCTGAAACTTGCCGAACTCATTTCCGAATGTGATGGCTTACATCTCCAGGGCGTCATGGGCGTCGCTCCACTTGCCGGCAATGATGAAATGGCATTTTCTAAATTGCAGGAGTTTGCCGAACAAATTCAAAGCGCATATCCCAAGGCAAATTGGATCTCAGCCGGAATGAGTGGTGACTTCGCAACAGCCTTGAAATATGGCGCGACACACCTTCGAATTGGCTCATCTATCCTGGGAAATCGGGGTTTTCAAGGGTAAGTTCGTATTACTTACCCTTGCAAGGAGCGAACCACATGGCTAACGCAATGCGAAAAATGGCTGAATACCTCGGCCTTGTCGATGGCAGCGAATACAACGATGAATTTGGCACATATGCTGACGCTGACTCTCAGGAGTTCGAAGCAGAGGCGCCGTTACGTACTGTAAACGCAAGTTACGATCACGTAAGTGATTATGGTCAAACTTCATACGCAGCCCCAGTTCGCACTGCCGCACCACTTGCTGATGTTTACCGCATCACAACATTGCATCCAATCACTTACAACGACGCACGACGCATTGGCGAAGAATTCCGCTCTGGAACTCCAGTCATCATGAATTTAAGTGATATGGACGAGGCAGATGCTCGTCGCATAGTCGACTTCTCCGCAGGTCTTGCATTTGGATTACATGGCAGCATTGAAAAGGTAACTAAGGGTGTATTCCTTTTGTCACCAGCAAATGTTGACATTGGCGCTGCAGCTCGGGCACAACTGCGCGAAGATCCATTCTTCAACCAGAGCTAACTTGCCATTATGGTGTCTACTGTTGCGTCGCTAATATCGTCGCTGTTAAGTCTTTATGTTTTGATTTTGATTGCCAGGTTAGTTTTGGAGTATGTTTCAATTTTTGCCAGAGACTGGCGTCCCAAAGGCCCGCTCTTACTGATTTCAGAAACTGTTTTCACGCTCACTGACCCACCATTAAAGGCAATCCGAAAAGTTGTGCCAAGCCTGCGAATCGGAAATGTTGCGCTAGATCTTTCCTTCATTATTTTGTTGTTCGCAATTTCCATCACACGGACGCTGCTAGCGGGTCTGTAGTCCTAAAAACCAGACCTAAAGGCCCTTAAACTATCCTGAAAATCCACCAATCAATGGCTTGAGTTTCACTTTAGGCGAGTTTATCTCTACTCTAGAAGGCACGGGGTTTGGGATGTATCGTAAATCTCAGAAATGATTAAAGATGAAAGGTTTTCAAAATGGCTCTCACTCCTGAAGATGTGCGAAACAAGCAGTTCACCACGGTTCGATTCAAAGAAGGCTACGAACTAGATGAAGTCGACGGCTTTCTTGACGAAATCGAAGTGGCACTAGCGGCAGTAACACGTGAAGCCGAAGACCTACGCGCCACCGCTAAGGGCGAGGTACCAGATTCAATTCGCGAAGAAATTCGCGCACTTGGTGACGAGAATGCTCGCTTAAAAAGTGAGTTAGATCAGTCGGCTAAATCCCTTAATGATGCCAACACTCGTGTTGGTGTTTCCGATAACAGTGGCGCTAGCGATGAAGCTCTAAGGTCAGCGCAAGAGCGAGTTAATGAACTTGACTTAGAACTTTCAACAGCCAAAGAAGAACTTGCTAACAGCTTGGCTGCAATTTCTGAACTTAAAGAACAGTTTGTTGCGACCCAGACCGAAATGGTTGCGGAAGCAGCACATGCAGCGGCAACGTCATCCCCAGCTGATCAAGGAGTTGCTTCAGTTCGCATCCTGGAACTGGCACAGCGCACTGCAGATGAAGTTGTGGCGTCGGCTCGAATTGAAACAGAGCAGTTACTAAGCTCTGCAAAGTCCGCATCTGAGGAACTTGTTTCTGAGGCAAAGGCCAACGTAGCAAACATCACTCGTGAATTTGAGACCCAGCGGGTTGCAATGGAACGCCGCATTGAAGAATTACGGGCTTACGAACGTGAGTACCGTGGTCGCCTACGTAGTTACATAGAAGGCCAGCTTCGTGAACTTGAATCCAAGAACTTTAGCGGTGACCGACAGGTAACTGAAGATTAATATTTTAAAAAAAGAGGGCCTGGGAACATCCCAGGCCCTCTTTTTTATGCCAGTAACTAGGCCTTTGCAATTAAGACCTTTAAACCAAGTTCCTCATCGCTTGCTGTCGGACTAGCAATTACGCCTTGCGTCCAAGTGGTCGCCAATACTTCACTGGCAACCAACTCAGCATGCAAATTCAGTGCTGCGATAGTTATTTCAACATCAGACTCCCAAGTCACGACAATTCGATCGCTGATCTCAAAACCAGAAGATTTGCGAGCATCCTGAATCAGGCGAGTAACGTCTCGAGCAATACCTTGCCCAATAAGTTCAGGCGTCAGCGCTAAATCAAGTGCTAACGATTCACCAGAATCACTTGCAACAGTCCAGCCTTCCCGTGGGACTTCAGTTACGACAACATCATCTGGGCCAATTTGTTGTTCGACACCAGATACCAAAACTGTCGCTACGCCAGATCGCAGCGCCTCCACTAATGCATTGGCATCCGCAGCAGCAATAGCTGCGGCGATCTCTGGGGTTCTCTTTGCGAATCTAGCTCCAAGTGTCTTGAAGTTTGCCTTCAGACTGACATCAACTAACTCCCCAGTCCCAGACAGGCTTTCCAAACTCAGCACATTAACTTCATCTCTTATCTGTGCTTGCAGTCCATCCGGCAATGAATCCCAACCGGGCGCTGCTACGAGCGCGCGCTGTAATGGCTGGCGAGTCTTAATTCCTGATGCAGCGCGCGCCGAACGCCCGAGTTCAACTAGGCGGCGGGTTAGATCAACTTGATCCCGTAGCGTGTCGTTGATTTGAGCATCTGACCAGTGTGGCCAAGCACTCAAGTGCACCGATTCGATTTCCAAATTCGTGTATAGGTCCTGCCAAACCCGTTCGGTAATAAATGGCGTAAAGGGAGCCATTACTTGGGTAACTACCTTCAAGCAATGGTGCAGCGTACTTAGCGCCGCATGATCGCCATCCCAGAACCGACGACGCGAGCGACGCACGTACCAGTTACTCAAGTCATCGACATACTCGCTGATAAAACGTCCAGCGCGCTGGGTATCGAACTGCTCAAGCGCCTGATCAACATCTCGAGCCAGGCGCGTGGCTTGCGATACTGCCCACTGATCCAGGTCAGTAAGTCCATCTAATGATGCAGTATTGCTATCCCATTCACCTGCTCGAGCATAAAGACTTTGGAAGGCAACGGTGTTCCAGTAAGTGAGAAGGGTTTTGCGAACTACTTCGGCGATTGTGCCATGGCCCACACGACGTGCCTGCCATGGTGAACCGCTGACGAGCATGAACCAACGAAGTGCATCAGCGCCATGTTCATCCATCAGTCCAATTGGTTCCAGCACGTTACCCAAGTGCTTGCTCATCTTGCGACCATCTTCATCAAGAATGTGACCAAGACAGAGCACATTCTCAAATGAAGATTCTTCAAAAACTAATGTTCCAATCGCCATGAGTGTGTAGAACCAGCCACGAGTTTGGTCTATCGCTTCACAAATAAAGTCTGCTGGATAGCCTGCTTCAAACGTTTCCTTATTGCTTTCCGGGTAACCCCATTGCGCGAATGGCATCGCGCCCGAGTCATACCAACAGTCGATAACTTCAGGAACGCGTGTTGCAATGCCATGGCATTCCGGACAAGCGAAAGTGATATCGTCTACGAATGGACGGTGTGGATCAATGGTTAAAGATTCATCTCCTGCCAGTTTTGCAAGTTCAGTTCGCCCGCCAACACACGTTAAATGATTTTCTTCGCAGCGCCAGATCGGTAGCGGGGTTCCCCAATACCGATTGCGCGAGAGAGCCCAGTCAACATTGTTATTTAGCCAGTCACCAAATCGTCCCGCTTTAATTGTGTCCGGAAACCAATTTGTTTTTTCATTTTGTGCCAGCAGTTGGTCTTTAATCTCAGTGGTCTTGATGTACCAAGATGGTTGCGCGTAATAAATCAGCGCAGTATGACATCTCCAGCAATGTGGATAAGAGTGCTCGTAAGGCAAGTGCCGCAAGAGCAGACCTTTTTCTTGGAGTAGCTCAACTAGACGTGGGTCGGCAGCCTTAAAAAATACCCCAGCAACTTCGGGAATACCATATTCAAAAGTTCCATTTGGTAATACTGGGTTCACTACTGGCAGCCCGTAGGAACGACACAGCGTAAGGTCCTCAGCGCCAAAAGCCGGCGCCTCATGAACAACTCCGGTGCCGTCTTCGGTGGTGACAAAGTCTGCTAACAAGACAGTGTGAACTGGAGCATCGGTTTCTGGAAAAGTGACCCAGTCAAATGGGCGTTGGTATCCAGTGCC
>CANLIF010000065.1 GCA_947491175.1 Actinomycetota bacterium | reverse complement strand
TCGCCACCACCAGTGGTGAAGAAGACGCGATTCAAAGAGGAAGGTGCGTAACTGATTAAGCGTTCCGCAAGTTCAACGGCCTTTGGATGGGCGTAAGACCAAAGTGGGAAGAAGGATAGTTCCTGCATTTGCTTGGCTGCAGCTTCGGCAAGTTCGCGACGGCCGTGACCGATTTGAACTGTGAACAAGCCAGCCAGACCATCAAGGTACTTGCGTCCGTGTTCGTCATAGATGTATGCACCTTCACCACGAGTGATGATTGGAACTTCGCCACCTTCTTCAAATATGGAGTGACGAGTGAAGTGCATCCATAGCCGATCGCGCGCCATGTCTGAGATTGCAGAGTTAGTTGTTCTTTCTTCTAGTGCTGTCATTACATATCCAATGTTTTGGTTAGCGGGTTCCCCAGGTATAGCTCTGCTTGCGCAGTTTCAAATACATGAAAGTTTCCGTGCGGCGGACCCCAGGAATCGCACGGATTTTACGATTGATCACTTCAAGAAGCGCTTCATCGTCTTCACAAACAACTTCAAGGATTATGTCGAAGCTGCCTGCTGTCAGGATGATGTAACTGATCTCATCCATAAGTGAAAGCACGTCGGCGACGGCTTCCATGTCTCCATCTACTTCAATACCAATCATCGCTTCGCGATTAAAGCCAACTTGAAGTGGATCCGTTACGGCAACGATTTGCATAACTCCGGTTTCCAGAAGTTTGCTGACTCGTTGACGAACTGCAGCTTCAGATAATCCAACGGCCTTACCGATAGTGGCGTAAGGCCGGCGGCCATCTTGCTGAAGTTGCTCGATGATGGCTTTTGAGACATCGTCGAGGACTGCAACTTTAGACATACTGCTAGTTTCATAGGTTTTCGTATGAAATACAAGCGATTTCGTAGCATTTTCCTGAAATTCACACGAAATTCGTATTAAAATCCAAAAATCGCTTCAGAAATCGCAAAAAAGTCCCTGACAGCAAGGTTTGGTCTTGGGTATTGTGGAGGAACTTATCTAAACCCAACTTTCGTTAGAAAAAGGAACATCGAATGAGTCAATATCAAGTTCTTAACCCGGCAACCGGCGTAGTTGAGCAAGAATTCGCAACTGCATCAGATGCGCAATGCCAAGCAGCGATTACTTCTGCAGATACCGCTCACAAGACTTGGAGCAAAGTTTCGATAGCAGATCGCGCGGCGATTGTTCACCGCATTGGTCAGTTGCATATTGATCGCCAAGATGAGCTGGCTGCGATTATCAATCGCGAAATGGGCAAGCCATTAGCTGATGCTGCGGGCGAAGTTGAATTTTCTGGTTTGATCTATCAGTACTACGCAGACAATGCGGTATCACTGCTAGCTGACACCCAAATTGAATTGTCAGGTGGCGAAGGCTCTGCAGTCATGCGCAAGTCTTCAGTGGGCGCGCTGCTTGGAATCATGCCGTGGAATTTCCCGGCTTACCAGGTTGCACGTTTTGCTGGTCCAAACTTGGTAGCCGGCAACACTGTTATTTTGAAGCACGCTCCACAGTGCCCAGAATCAGCATTAGCAATCGAAAAAATCTTTGCTGATGCAGGCGTCCCAGCAGGAGTTTATGTAAATCTTTTTGCATCTAATGATCAAATTGCGGACATGATTCCACATCCAGGAATTCGTGGCGTATCACTAACTGGTTCCGAACGTGCCGGCGCTGCCGTGGCTGAAATTGCTGGGCGTCACCTCAAGAAGTGTGTACTTGAACTTGGTGGCTCTGATGCATTTATTCTTCTAAGCACCAATGACATGGACGCAGTTATCGAATCTGCAGTCTTTGCTCGAATTGATAACACTGGGCAGGCATGTAACGCTGCCAAGCGCATGGTTGTTGTTGATGGGCTTTATGACGAATTCGTTGAAAAGTTCACCTCAGCAATTTTGTCTGCAGAAATTTCTAGCCCACTTAGCTCAGTGCGCGCTGCCGAAATCCTTGAAGAGCAGGTTAATCGCGCAGTAAAGCAAGGCGCAAAGTTGGCCAGTGCCGGTTCCCGTAACGGCGCCTTCTTCCCAGCGGGCGTGCTTACTGATGTCACTGCAGATAACGAAATCTTCCGGGAAGAGCTTTTTGGCCCAGTTGCCCAAATTCATCGCGCAAAGGATGAGGACGATGCAATTCGAATTGCTAACGATTCCCAATTCGGTCTGGGTTCATACTTATTCACAACAGATGACAAACAAGCCCTTCGGGTTGCCGATTCACTGGATACCGGAATGGTTTACGTCAATGGCGTTGGTATGGATGCGCCAGAACTTCCTTTTGGTGGCACTAAGCGATCTGGCTTTGGCCGCGAGCTTGGTCCACTTGGAATCGAAGAATTCTTGAACAAGAAGCTCATCCGCATCAACGGTTAATCAATTACCTGAAAAATGGGCACCCCTTAATTGAGGTGCCCATTTTTATGCCCCAAAGTTTTCACGCCCTGATACCTGCATCCATTCAATTCTGTGCTTACAATGAAAGGGCAAGGGGATCACCTGTAGCGGTGGCCGATTGGCACTAGGAACTAAAGGTTCAGTGCGGAAATAGAAAGGGACTGGTGGGATCTGGATTCGCGAATCTGCGAATACCGACAGAAAAACATGCTGGCGATTTTTGCCAGACAAATCTGATCACCAGTGAGCGCTAGCTCACCCAATCGTTTGGAACTTTTGCAATGGTTTTTTCGCACACCCCTTCACCGCACGTTTTACCATCCCTAGCTGATGTTTGGGAAGGCTCGTATTGGCTCGATGATGAAGTTGAGCCAGAACATGATTCATCCCGAGTTGTAGGTAACTTAAGCGCTGACTTACTAATTGTTGGTGGTGGCTTCACTGGACTGTGGGCTGCCATCGAAGCTAAAGAACACAATCCAGATCTTGACGTGGTTTTAGTTGAAGGCAATGCCATAGCGCGTGGTGCCTCAGGTCAAAACGGTGGCTTTGTTGCTGCTTCACTGACACACGGTTTTGCAAATGGATTAGAACGTTGGCCAAATGACATTGCTAAGTTAACTCAACTCGGTCAGCAAAACTTAAATGAAATGGAACAGTTTGTAATCGATCGAAAAATTGATTGTGACTGGATGCGCGTTGGTGAAATGGATGTTGCCACCGAGGAGTATCAAGTTTCTGAACTGCAAGAATTTGTTGAAGTTGCAAAGCCATATGGCGAAGAATTAGTTTGGCTAGATCAGGCTGAAACTTGTCGTCGCTTGAATTCACCGACTTACCTTGGCGCACTGTTTAAGTCCGACAGCGTGGCAATTTGTGATCCTGCGCGCTTGGCTTGGGGACTTCGAGATACTGCACTTGAACTCGGGGTCAGAATTTATGAACACAGCAAAGTTGTTGACCTTGATGATCGCAACGATCGCATTACTGCCAAGACTGAGTTTGGAAGCGTAATTGCCCCCAAAGTTCTACTTGCCACAAATGCCTTCCCACCGCTATTGCGCCGTCTGAAGTATTTGATTGTGCCGGTTTACGATTCTGTTTTAGTTACCGAGAAACTCAGCGAACAACAGCGCCGCGATATTGGTTGGGCTGGTAATGAAGGTGTCAGTGATAGTGGCAATCAATTCCATTACTACCGGCCGACCGAAGATGGCCGAATTCTCTGGGGCGGTTACGACGCGACTTACCATTTCCGTAGCGGCTTTGGGGTTCAGTATGAACATTCGACAAAGTCGTGGCCGAAATTAGCTGATCACTTTTTCTCAACTTTCCCGCAGCTTGAAGGTTTGCGTTTTGAGTATGCCTGGAGTGGCGCAATTGATACTTGCACTCGCTTTAGTGCGTTCTGGGGCACCGCAATGAATGACAAAGTTGTTTATGTGGCTGGCTACACCGGACTTGGAGTTGGGGCATCACGATTTGGGGCCCAAGTATCAATCGATAAGTTACTGAATCGCGATACCGATCGGCGAACTCTCGAAATGGTCAACACCCTGCCAATCCCATTCCCGCCTGAGCCATTTAAATCAGCTGGAATTAACTTCACGCGCTGGTCACTTGATAAGGCGGATCGCAATAAGGGTAGGCGAAACTTGTGGCTTCGATCCCTAGACCGATTTGGTATGGGATTCGACAGTTAAATTCAAGCCCAAGTTGTAGGGTAAATTCCATGACAACTGGTTACGTATGGAATGAACTTTATGGCTGGCACGACACTGGCACGGCTGCTGGACATGTGTTTCCAAGCACTACAGTCCAGCCTTATCAACACTTTGAGAGTGCCGAAACTAAAGTTCGGTTTGCCTCACTAGTTGAAGTGTCTGGACTTGCCAAGGACCTAGTTCGAATTCCTGCAATCCCAGCAACAGAAGAAGACTTATTGCGAGTTCATTCCAGTGATTACATTGCCCGGATTAAAGCGGAAAGCTTAAATCCAAAAGGTGGCGATGCTGGCGACGGCGAATCACCGTTTGGTCATGGTGGTTACGACATTGCAGCCCTTGCAGCGGGCGGTGCTATTGAAGCTTTGCGCGCAGTAATAAATGGCACGGTAGATAATGCGTATGCCTTAATTCGCCCACCTGGTCATCACGCCATACCTTCAACCGGAATGGGCTATTGCATCTTTGCTAATGCTGCAATTGCTATCGAAAATGTTCGAGCAACTATGGGCGTAGAACGTGTAGCAGTTGTCGACTGGGATGTGCACCATGGAAACGGCACACAAGAAATTTATTACTCAGATCCAAACGTGTTATGTATTTCA
Organism: Actinomycetota bacterium; assembly: GCA_947491175.1. Lineage (GTDB taxonomy): Bacteria > Actinomycetota > Actinomycetes > S36-B12 > UBA5976 > UBA5976. Next base: position 2,487 of record CANLIF010000065.1, on the reverse strand, counting down.
ATACATCAAGACAACTTGTACCCAACGGATAGTGGGTTCATTGATGACATCGGGGATAAATCTGCAGCAGGTTCGGTAATTAATATTCCATTGCCAGCAGGATCTGGTAACGGTGCTTATGTCGAGACTCTTGAAAAAGTTGTGCTGCCCGCAATTCGCAAATTCAATCCAGATGTAATTGTTGTGGCTTCGGGATTTGATGCCAGCGCGACGGATCCACTTGGACGCATGTTGGTAACTGCATCTGGCTATCGCCAGCTAACTGAAATGCTGCTTGCTGTGGCTGATGAAGTTTGTGATGGCAAAGTAATGATGACTCATGAAGGTGGCTATTCACCGACTTACGTCCCTTACTGTGGCTTGGCTGTGCTGGAAGCAATGTCTGGGGTAAAGACCGATATTGTTGACCCATTTGGCCCAGGCTTTGAACGCCTGCCAGACCAGGCATTAACTGAAGTTCAAGCCAGCCGGATTGCTCAGGCTGTTGGAATCCACGGACTTTAATCCTTTAATTGATTTAACGAGGAAAATCCCCTTATTCCAATAGGTTTTTCCAAAGACTGGAAACTTGTCTGCCGCTAGCCTTATGCTGTTCGAACAAATGTTCGAAAGGCTTGTTATGTCCCGCAACTACGGTACCAGCTCTAAATCCCTGGCTTACGTAAACACCGATACCAATGGTGCGCCAAATTGGTTTAGTTGGCGTGGCCGCAGGTATGTGGTGCTGGCAATTTTATTTAGCTGGCTTGAATCTGCTCCGTGGTGGCGCACTCGCCAAACCCGAGAGTGGCAAGTCTGGCGGATCGAAGCAGCCGATCAAGCTTCGCAAAACGATTCCGGTCCCCGTGGCATGGGCACGCATAATTCAGGCGTGTATGACCTGGCAACTAGCGATCAGCGATGGTTCATTCGTTGCGTAATGGATTGATTTTTAACTAACTGATTTATTAACCAAAGACTTATTGGAGGAACCATGAGTGCTCAAACCACAGACGAAGTGCAAGTAACTGTAGCCAGCATTGATTTACTTGGTGGCGCATTGCGCAGCTTGGATACGGCTATCACATCATCACGTGCTGGTGAAAAATATGTCGCAGCACATCTTGCTGCATTGCGTGCGGCTGCGGCTTTGCTCGCGGCTTATGCTCGGCCTAACAGCCGCAGACCTACAAGTGCTTGGACTTTAGTAATAAAAGTTGCTCCAGAGTTCACTGAGTGGGCACAGCACTTCGCGGCCGGCGCAGGTAAGCGTGCCGCCGCCGAAGTTGGTCTTGGCGGCGCAGTCACACCGCGGGAAGCAGATGACTTAGTTCGGGATGCACATGAATTTATCGATTTAGTTTCCGAAAAACTTGGCGTATCAAGACAACTGACTTTTCCAACTAACGTAGCTGCGCAAGCCGTAGTTCCAAATAATGTAATTCCACTCAAGCGTCGCACCACATCGACTGCTAAGTAGGTTGCAAAGCAAGTCATGAATCAAGACTTTATTCACCTACATGTGGCATCTGCATTATCAATGCGTTATGGCACAAGCACGCCACAGGACTTAGTAGTTCGGGCAGCTGAATATGGTCAAACTGCACTGGCTCTAACGGATCGAGAAACGGTAGCCGGTGCAGTCAGTTTTATTCATGCCTGCGCTAGCGCAAACGTCTCGCCAATTCTTGGTGTCGACATTGCACTAGAAACTCCACAGCCATACTTGCCAACTCCAGCACATGGCGGGAAGTGGGTTAAACCAGAACGACCACGAGTGACTCTGTTGGCACATGACAAACTCAGTTGGGCTGGATTATGCGCAGTTATCTCGCAAGCTCATAAAGATTCTCGCGAAGATCCAGAAATTAATCGCCAAGAACTTTTAGAACTTGCGGGTGAACATGGCCTAATTGCATTGCTAGGTCCACGATCTGACATTGGCTACAACATTCTCAATCGCAGACCAGATCGGGCTCTGGATCATTTAAGAATTTGGCAAGATCATGGTGTGCGGGCGTATTTAGAAATTGCGACCCATCGTCAAAGTCCAGACGATGCAAATCTTTCCGATACTTTTGCAGCTCGAATGTTGCAGTGGGCGATTGTGCACAAAACTCAAGCGGTTTTAACAAACTTGGTTAGATATCGCGATCCTAAAGATTCTCGAATCGCAGATGTACTTGATGCCTCCCGCCGACAAATTGCATTGCCGAGTCAGGCTAATGGTGCTACAACTAGCCAAGCATTCCTGGCTTCAGGTCAACACATGAGCGCTATTGCCCAGCGAGTTTCAAGTTTGGTTGGTGACCCTCGCGACATTGGGCAAGCATTGCTCCGGCAAACCGTAGCGCTTGGTCAAGAATGCGTAATTGATCCGCAAGTAGATCTAGGAATGAATCAGGTTTACGTGCCCGAGCTATCAAAGCTGTTGCCAGGTGAAACTCGCAGTGCCGACAGTATTCTGCGAGAACGTTGCGAAGTTAGTTTTACTAGTTATCTGACTGA
>CANLIF010000064.1 GCA_947491175.1 Actinomycetota bacterium | reverse complement strand
TTTGATCGCATCGTGCCTTGTGGCATTCGAGATGCTGGCGTTACAACTTTGTCCAAAGAATTAGGTCGAAACATTTCAATCGGCGAAGTTGCCGATCGCGCAGAATTTCATCTACACAGAGTATTTGGCCAAATCGCAAATCAACTCTCACAAGGTTTGCCCGTCAATGCCTAAATTTTTCGTATTAGCCCTTAAATTCCTTGCGATTGTTTTTTCGCCGATTGCAGTAATTGGATTTGCTGTTTCAAAGCGCGAGATATCGGGTGACCAATATGCGGCAGTGCTGGAAATGTTTGGTAACGATTCTCGGCCTGGAGCTATTGAGATATTTGGGGCAGACATTCAGACTATTTCGTCACTTTTGGATTTCCTTGGGACTTGGAGTCTTCCCGCACTAGTTGCCACTGTTTTCCTGGGCCTAGCAGGACTGATGTTTAGCAAAGACCAACTCACCTCAACTTTGCACATTTGCCTAGGGTTGTTCATTTCATTTGGTGTCTGGACAATTTTTCTAACTCGAAGTCGACAGGCATTTACCGAATCAATCGGCTCAGCCATTTCGGATTTGTCCGCATTGGTAATCTCTGTCTATTTGTCTGAGCTAAGTGCTGAGTTACTAAATCTCACCGGATTAATTGCACTGGTTTTTGGGGCCCTGACTTTGGGTTTCTGGGTCTTGGCAAATCGACGCAAGGCAAGCACTCGTAAGCCTCTCAACTAGACTGCAAGGGTGAGTACGCCTTATCTCGATGAGCCTGCAGGTAAAGCAGACGGTCCCAAATTATTGCGGATCGAAGCCCGAAATTCCTTAGTCCCGATTGAACGCAAGCCTGAGTGGATTAAGACCAAACTGAAAACCGGACCCGAGTACACCCAAATCATGGACTTGGTTAAGTCTGAGGGCCTACACACAGTCTGCCAAGCGGCTGGTTGTCCAAACATTTTTGAATGCTGGGAAGATCGCGAAGCAACTTTTCTTATTGGTGGCGACCAATGCACTCGTAGATGTGACTTCTGCCAGATTGATACTGGAAAGCCAGTTGATCTAGATCGTGATGAACCTCGTCGAGTAGCCGAGTCTGTCAAAACCATGCAACTGCGTTACGCAACGGTAACGGGTGTGGCTAGAGATGATCTTCCAGATGGTGGTTCTTGGCTGTACGCCGAAACTATTCGCCAAATTCATGAAGTGGTTCCTGGCTGTGGCGTCGAGATGTTGGCACCAGACTTCGATGGAAAGCCTGAATTGCTCAAAGAAGTATTTGATTCAAAGCCAGAAGTATTTGCGCACAACATTGAAACTGTGCCCCGAATTTTTAAGCGAATTCGACCGGGCTTTAGATATGAAAAATCACTTGGCGTAATTACTGCAGCCAGAGAATTCGGGTTGGTAACTAAAAGTAATTTAATTCTTGGTATGGGTGAAGAGATTTCCGAAGTCCATCAGGCACTTAATGACTTACATAACGCTGGATGTGACCTGGTGACCATTACCCAATACCTTCGCCCATCCTTGCGCCACCATCCAGTTGATCGTTGGGTTCGCCCCGAAGAGTTTGTGGAGTTGGCAACGGTAGCGCAGGATATTGGATTTGCAGGAGTTCTCAGTGGGCCGCTAGTTCGCTCTTCTTACCGGGCTGGAAAACTTTACAAGCAAGCCATTGCCGCCCGAGATTCATCCGACGTTTAAGGTAGAGACATGTCATTAAAGTTGCAGGCACCGCCAAAACAACGCTGGTATGTCCAGATCAAAGAAACTTATAAATTCGCGTCAACTGAAATCTCATTACTCGCCCTCAGACTTTTGGCCGTCTTTGGAATTGTCTTTGCGATCGTCTTTGGCATTGGGTTCGCGCTAGATCTAACTTTGTACTTTGGCATTCTGGCTTTTGGCACTGCCCTACTTTCGACAACTTTCTTTTTCGGAAAAATTGCTGAGAAAGCTGCCTACTCCTCAATTGCCGGCCAGGTTGGCGCGGCTGCTTCCGTGCTAAATGCAATCAGAGGTTCCTGGTTTGTAACGCCAGCTGTTGGCGTGGACAAGAATCAAAACATGGTTCACCGTGTTGTTGGCCGCCCAGGAATTGTCTTGGTTGGCGAAGGTAGTCGTCCCGGCGTACTTCTGGCCGAACAACGCAAGGCTCATGCTCGCTACGCCCAAGGTGTTCCAATTCATGAAATCATTGTTGATGATGTAGAAGTGACAATCTCTAACCTGCAAAAAACCGTTAAGAAGCTCGGCAAATCACTTCGTCCGGCTGAAGTAACTCAAGTCCGTAATCGACTCAAAGCACTTCCACAAACCGCACTTCCGATTCCAAAGGGTCCACTCCCGCAAAGTAGAAAGATGCCACGCAGATGAATGAAGTCACAACAATGTTTTCGGATTTGTTTTCATCCGTACCAGCGTCTTACTTGCTAGGAATTGTGCTGGTCATAATCTTTATTGCAAAGAAACTAGTCAAGTGGGCAATTGTTTTCGCAGTGCTGATGTTTTTTGTGCTTCCCTACCTTGACGAACAGGGCTACCTAGATTCTGTAAAAGGACTCTTTAGTTAACTGCTCTGGCAACTTCGCCTGCGGTGGCAATCCAGACGTCATCATGAGATTTAACAAAACTTAAGAATCTTTCCAGCATGGCAACTCGACTTGGTCGCCCAATGAATTGTGGGTGCATGGTCAGCATGGTTAATCCACCCAGACTATGAATTCCCGAAAACTCTTCCCGCCAAATTTCTTCAACATCTCGCGCTGACCTGATCGTACGGTTCCAGTCACTTCCGACACTGAACCAAAAGTACGGTGCATCATCTAGCATCCATTGAACTGGCAACTCGACAATTTTATGAGCTGAGTGAACATAAGGCTTTATGTCATCCATCATGCTTGATGAGTACTCAAAGCCATTTTCAACGAGCAAATCAAAAGTATTTTGGCTAACTTCCCACGATGGGGATCTATAGCCAATTACTTGAACTCCAAATTGCTCCAGCGCCGCTTTACCTTTTAACAATTCTTCGAGTTCTTCAGCCTTGGAAAGTTTGGTCGGAGAAGTGTGGGTGTACCCGTGATGCCCAAGTTCATGACCATGCGCCACAATTTCACGCATTTGATCTGGGTAGCGCTGTGCAACTCGACCAGGAGTAAAAAACGTAGCTGGCAAACCCAAATGATCCAGGGTGTCTAGCACCAATCCCAAGCCAACTTTTGCGCCATACGTACCCTGCGAGAGCACGCCTGGACGATTAACGTTTTCTGGGTTTTCGGCCAACCAAACTTCTTCGGCATCAAAATCAAAACTGATTACGAAGGCAGATGTTTTGCCTGCTGGAAGCTCTATCGAAGACATGTCCCTATCTTGCCCGCATTGTTATAGTTCCAACAGTCTTATCGTGCAATCCTCTGCCATCTCGATCCCAAATAAGAGCTGGAACAACAAGGCATAGCAGAGCCGTACGAGCGAGAACCTTTAAAAAATTAATGCGCGTAGTGCTTATTGAAACAAGTTTGATTCCAGCAATTTTGTAGCCAAAAGATGCCCCGGTAGTCCCGGTCAGCACAATGACTTCAATCGCAAAAATCCCTAAGGTTGCTGCTGCGAAACCTTCAGAACCATAAACCAAGTCGGGGAAAACCAGGTGAGTTACTAAAATCGCTGCTGTCCAATCCAGTGTGAGGGCAATTATCCGCCGGCCCATCCGAGCAACGGATCCAATGCCCTGTTTTGGCAGCCCAAAGCGTTGCCCTGGGTAGCCAAAGTCCATACCTTGATCCTCAAGGGCAGCTTTAGGTCCAGATAACCAGGAGCCAATGTCTTTTCTATCCACGCCACAACTCTAAATCCAAGTTGGAGTTATTGCTTACCAGGGCTCGAAACGCGCTGAATTGCTTCTCTGAAATGGGGTTTGCTGTAACAAACACGAAACACATGGGACACGGCGTTGAAATCGTGTCCCACTATTCTACTTTTCAGTCCAGAGAAAACTCTGGAAACCGCGCAAAAATTACTTGGAGGATCAATGTCCAATCTTGGATTCAAAACCGCCGACGATGCACTTAAGTACATCAAGGACAACAACATTCGATTTCTGGACGTTCGATTCTGTGACTTGCCTGGCGTAATGCAGCACTTCAATGTGCCTGTTGAATCTGTCGATGCTGACTTCTTCGCGGGTGGCCAGATGTTTGATGGTTCCTCAATTCGTGGCTTCCAGTCAATTCATGAATCCGATCTAAAACTTCTTGCGGATGTAACAACTGCATTTGTTGATCCATTCCGTAAGGAAAAAACGTTAGTCATGAACTTCTCGGTTCATGATCCATTCTCCGATGAGCCATATGCTCGTGACCCTCGTAACGTTGCTGCCAAGGCTGAGGCTTATTTAACTTCAACTGGTATCGCAGATACTGCATTCTTTGCTCCAGAGGCAGAGTTCTTCGTATTCGATTCGGCTCGCTTTAAAACCAGCGCAAATGAATCTATGTACCACGTAGATTCAATTGAAGGTGCTTGGAATTCGGGCAACGAATACAACGCTGATGGCAGCGACAACCGTGGTTACAAGACCCGCATCAAGGGCGGCTACTTCCCTGTCTCCCCAACTGATCAAATGGCTGACCTGCGCGACCAAATGGTAGTGCGGTTAGCTGAGGTTGGGCTTCTAGTTGAGCGCTCACACCACGAAGTTGGTACCGCCGGACAAATGGAAATTAACTATCGCTTTAACACTTTGCTTAAGGCAGCTGACGAAGTAATGCTGTTCAAGTATGTGATCCGAAATACTGCTTGGGAAGGTGGTAAGACTGCAACCTTCATGCCAAAGCCGCTCTTTGGTGACAATGGTTCCGGAATGCACGTGCACCAATCGTTGTGGACCAATGGATCACCACTGTTTTATGACGAACGTGGCTACGGCGGCTTATCAGATCTTGCCCGTTGGTACATCGGTGGCATTCTCAAGCATGCGCCTTCACTTCTTGCCTTCACTAACCCAACGGTTAACTCCTACCATCGCTTGGTTCCAGGCTATGAAGCGCCAGTTAACTTGGTTTACTCACAGCGAAATCGTTCTGCCTGTCTTCGCATTCCAGTAACTGGAAGTAATCCGAAGGCAAAGCGCATTGAATTCCGCTGCCCAGACCCATCTAGCAATCCGTACTTGGCATTTGCTGCGATGTTGATGGCAGGCCTTGATGGCATCAAGAACAAGATTGAACCACATGCTCCAGTAGACAAAGACCTGTACGAATTGCCACCAGAAGAAGCTGCTGACATTCCACAAGTTCCGTCATCACTTCCTGAAGTTCTAGAGGCCCTTGAGGCAGATCACGATTACTTGCTCGAAGGTGGAGTTTTCACCAAGGATCTAATCGAAACTTGGATTGAATACAAGCGCACTGCTGAAATTGACTACGTGCGCTTGCGTCCACATCCAGCTGAGTTTGAACTGTATTACGACCTCTAATTCACAAAGTAAAGGGCGCCCACGATTAACCATGGTGGGTGCTCTTTACTTTTGCCAATTGATTAGAGTCAAGTCATGACCGTTGCGCAACCTGGTACTTGGAAGTCTCCGATAACCACCGAGATGCTCTCCCAGGCAGGTATCTCACTTGGTTTTTCTCAGACTTACCATGATGATCTTTATTGGGATGAGGCTCGTCCGGCTGAAAATGGTCGAAACGTGGTAGTTAGTCGCAAGAACGGTGACATATTGCCGGCGCCATGGAGCGCCACAACTCGAGTGCATGAAATGGGCGGATTAAGTTGGCTGGTTTGTGTTTGGAAAGATCAACCCGGACTGCTGTTTGCGGAAAAAACAGATCAGAGAATTTACTGGAAACCTCTGGGTGGTAAACCAGAGCCGGTAACACCTGAAAGTTTGCCTGGGACACTAGCTCGGTACAGCGACTTTCTAATCAGAGGTTCAGAAATTTGGTGTGTCCGAGAAGTTACTGAAGGCGCAAACACGACTCGAGATTTAATTGCAATTAGTACAGCCAATGAAATTCGAATACTCGATTCAACTTCCCACTTTTATGCCCACCTTGCGCTGTCACCAGACCAGAATCAACTTGCGTGGATCACTTGGGAACATCCACAAATGCCATGGGATGGCACTGAGCTTCAAATTGCCACCGTTGAAGTGACTGGGAATCTAGTTGATCAAAAAGTGTGTGCTGGTAGCACCAGCGAAGCCGTAAACAGTCCGGTTTGGTCACAATCTGGAAATCTCTACTACATCAGTGATGCTTCTGGTTTCTGGAATGTTTGGGAGTTGGATTCTGACCTAACAAAACGTCAGTTGGTTTCTGAGTCTGCCGAATGGGCGCATCCAATGTGGCTTGTGGGTACTCACCTCTTGAGAATCTTGGACGATGGAAAGCTAGTTGGAGTTCATGGCAGCCCAGCACACGAACAAATTGCAATTGTTGACCCCGCCACTGGCACTTGGCGAGATCTAATTTGCGACTTAACCAACTTTGCACATTTGAGTGTTTCCAAAGATCACATTTATGCAATTGGTGGTGGCCCAAAGACCCTCTCGGCTTTACTTGAATTTTCTCCTCACACCAAATCAAATCCGGTGATTGTTACTGAAGTGCTAGCGCCGATTGACTCCAGCTTTCTGCCACTCGCTCAGGCACAAACTTTTCCTAGTGAAGCTGGCCGCGTGGTGCACGCCTTTGTCTCGCCAGCGACAAATCCGAATTACCAAAGTGATGACTTGCCGCCAGTAATTATCACTGTCCACGGTGGGCCAACTGCAAACACAACAGGTGTTGCTTCAATCAAGCGTGCCTTCTTTACCTCCCGCGGTTTCACGGTTGTCGATGTTGATTACGGCGGGTCAACTGGTTACGGTCGGGCATATCGCGAAACCTTAAAAGGTCAATGGGGTGTTGTTGATACTGAGGATATTCTTGCCGTGGTCGCTGGGTTGGTTGCAGGTGGCTTGGCTGACCCAAACCAAATATTGATCCGTGGCGGCAGTGCGGGTGGCTACGCCGTGCTGAACGGATTGGTGCATAGCAAAGTTTTCGCCGCTGGTGCAAATTACTACGGGGTAGCGGAACTTACTATGTTGGCCCAAGACACACACGACTTTGAATCCCGATATTTAGATTCTTTGATCGGGCCGTATCCGGAGCGAAAAGATCTCTACCTTGAGCGCTCTCCCCTGACTTATGCAGACAATTTAACTTCGCCATTAATTATTTTTCAAGGCGCAGACGATCCGATCGTTCCACCTTCGCAATCGCAGGCATTTCGAGACGCTTGTATAAAAAATGGCATTAAGTACAAATACTTTGAATTCGAAGGTGAGAGTCACGGCTTTAGAAAAAGTCAGACAATTACCACGTGTGCCATCGAAGAGCTTAAATTCTTTGGCGAAGTTCTAGGATTCGTCCCAGCGGATTAGCGCCC
>CANLIF010000063.1 GCA_947491175.1 Actinomycetota bacterium | reverse complement strand
CAAAAGTTGCGTTTGCACTTTCGGGGCAACTATTTGTCGGCCAAACATCGGGATCAAAACTAACTAACTTGATTGTGGCGGGTCCAGTAATTTATCCAAGGCTCTCCCCTAACGGCAACTTTGTTGCTTGGTCCAACGGAAAAGATTTATTCATTGCCGATTTCACTGGCGCTGAAGTACGAAATCTCACTAATGAAGAATCTGAGAATGTTTCTTGGGGCTTGGCAGACTTCATTGCCTCTGAAGAATTTGGCCGCATGCATGGTTATTGGTGGTCACCAGATAGTGACAGTTTGATTGTCGAATCAGTTAGCGATGCTGGAGTTCAAACTTGGTGGATTTCGGATCCGGCAACTCCAGCAAAAACTCCACAAGAAATTCGATACCCGGCTGCGGGTACCAAAAATGCAACTATTGGACTTGAAAAAATTTCAATTACGGGCGAACGCGAATCGATTCGCTGGGATAACGACTCATTCGAATACTTGATTTCCGTTTCCTGGCAAAAGGATTGCAACGCACTTATAACCGTTGCCGACCGCGCGCAACAACATTTTGTAACTTATGCGGCAACTGACTCAGGCCTTGCAAATGTGCACGAGGTTACTGATCATGAGTTCGTGGAAGTTATTCCTGGTCAACCCCGTTGGCATCAGGATCAAATTGTTTCAGTAATCGACAACCGTCAGTCGGATACTCGAGAACTCCAAATCGCTGGAAAAGCCATCACTCCTGCTGGGCTGCAAGTGATGTCGATTATTGACATTAAAGATGACTACATAGATGTAATCGCTACTCAAGATGCCTTATCGCGTGACTTACTCCGAATCGGTTTTGATGAATCAATCACTGAGATTTCTCAAGGTGGTCTTGCAAGTGCCACCGCGACCACTGCGGAACTGCAGGTAGTCGTTGAATCGCGACTCGACACCCACACCCGCAGCTACCAACTTCGTCGGGGCGCAAAGACCGAACATTACTTTGATTCGCTGGCCGAATCGCCAAACTTCACTTCCGAGGTACACATTCTGCAAACGGGACCTCACAAAGTTAATACCGCAGTGTTGTTTCCTAGGGACCACGTTTATGGCAGCAAGAGACTCCCAATAATGATGCGTCCTTATGGTGGACCACATGGGCCACAGGTTCAAAATGGAGCACTCAGTTATGCGATCGATCAATGGTTTGCAGATCAGGGTTTTGCAGTCGTCATTGCCGACAATCGCGGAACCGGTGGCCGCGGTCCAGCTTGGGATCACGCAATTTATCAAGACTTTGTAGTTCCGGTAATTGAAGATCAAGTCAATGCAATTGCTGATGTTGCTAAGCATTTCCCAGACGATGTTGATTCCAGTCAAGTTGGTATTACTGGATGGTCTTTTGGCGGCTACTTATCCGCACTGGCTGTTATGAAGCGCCCAGATGTATTTCATGCAGCTGTCGCAGGTGCGCCAGTAACTGAATGGCTTTGGTATGACACTGCTTACACCGAGAGATACCTTGGCCACCCCGAGAAGTTTCCAGAGATTTATGAAGATCACTCATTAATGCCAATGGCAAGTCAACTCGAACGACCACTAATGCTGGTTCATGGACTAGCAGATGACAACGTGGTTGCAGCTCATTCGCTTTCGCTCAGTGGTGCGCTCTTGGCAAATAAGAAGCCACACACTGTGCTGCCACTTTCTGGAGTTACTCACATGACCCCGCAAGAGATTATCTCGGAAAATTTAATGCTGCTTACTGTGGAGTACTTAAAAGAACAGCTTGGTGTCGAGTAAATCCCGATCGCATCGCGATTTAACTAACGAAATCATTTCCGGAAGCGGAGGCGCCAATTGTTAAATCCATTGGGAAATGGCAAGCGACTTTATGGCCCGATGCTAACTCACGCAACTCTGGAACCTCAGTCTCACAACGGGCCTGGGCCTTGAAGCAACGAGTTCTAAATACGCAGCCACTCGGTGGGTTACTTGGACTCGGCAAATCCCCCGACAAAATGATGCGCTCCCTGGATCGCTCCAGATCTGGATCTGCAATCGGGACTGCCGAAAGTAAGGCATGTGTGTAAGGGTGCAACGGTGATTGATACAAAACATCCTGTGGTGCTTGTTCCATGATTTTTCCGAGGTACATAACAGCAACTCGATCAGAAATATGCCGAACTACAGATAAATCATGAGCGATGAAAATGTAGGCAAGGCCAAACTCTTGCTGGATATCATCCAGCAGATTCAGAACCTGGGCCTGAATTGAAACGTCTAACGCCGAGACTGGCTCATCACAAACAATGAGCTTTGGCTTTAGTGCAATTGCGCGAGCAATTCCGATTCGTTGGCGCTGGCCACCCGAAAACTCATTTGGATACCGGTTGAAGTGTTCTGGATTTAATCCAACTCGATCCATAAGTCCTTGCACGGCCTTAACAATGCCGCCTTCTGGCTTAACCCCTTGGACTCTGAATGGCGCTGCGATGATGTCACCTATAGAGTGACGCGGATTTAAAGAGGAAAATGGGTCTTGAAAAATCATCTGCATTTCGCGACGAAGCGGAACTAGATCCTTTTTCTTAAGGTTTGTGATGTCCTGACCGGCAAACTCGATGGACCCACTAGTCGGTTCAATTAGTCTGAGCATCGCACGTCCAGCAGTTGATTTACCGCAGCCACTTTCCCCGACTAGACCAAGGGTTTCGCCAGGAAAAACCTCTAGGTTTATTCCGTCAACGGCACGGACATTTCCAACTACTCGATTGAAAAGCCCGCCTCCTTGAATTGGAAAATACTTTTGAAGGTCCTTAACTTTAAAGATTGGATCCATGGTTACATCCTGCCAATCTTGCGTTCTGACCGAATCTTGGTTCGTTGAGTTTCGGTTAGATGGCACCGGGCCGCATGATCTTTGGACACTTCTAAAAGTTCAGGGAAATGGCTGGCACAGGCACCATCAGCAACTTGATCCTTAAAAGTGCAACGTGGGGCAAATACACAACCTTTTGGCAGATTAAGTAACGAAGGTGGCGCTCCAGGAATTGGATCAAGCTGTGCTTTCTTTGCCGAGATCTGTGGAATCGAGGCAAGTAGTCCCCAGGTGTACGGCATTTGCGGTGAATAGAAAATCTCTCGCACTGGAGCGCGCTCGACTGCGCTGCCGCCATACATAACCAAAACTTCATCGGCTAGGTCTGCGACTACGCCTAAGTCATGAGTGATCAACACAATCGCCGTACCAAATTCTTTTTGAAGTTCTCGTAACAGATCCAGGATTTGCGCTTGCACCGTGACGTCCAGCGCGGTAGTTGGTTCGTCCGCAATCAAAAGTTCCGGGCCATTAATCAATGCCATTGCAATCATTACTCGCTGGCGCATACCACCCGAGAGTTGATGTGGGTAGTCATCCATTCGTTGTTCAACTGATGGGATACCAACTTTTGTTAACATCTCAGCAGCCCGAATTCGAGCTTCAGAATCTTTTACCTTGTTATGTACCAGCACTGCTTCAGTTAGCTGATCACCAATTGTGTAGTACGGGTGCAAAGCACTTAGCGGATCCTGGAAAATCATTGCCATTTCATCGCCACGAAGTTTTCGTACTTCTTCCGGGTCAGCGCCAACCAATTCTTTACCATTGAAAAATACTTCGCCAGAGATTTTTGAATTGGTGCCAGTTAGTAAGCCCATAACCGCAAGACTCGAGACACTTTTGCCAGATCCAGATTCGCCAACAATGGCCAGGGTCTTGCCCCGCTCTACTTTGTAGGACACATTGTTTACGGCATGGACAATTCCATCTTCAGTTGTGAACTCAACATTTAGATTCCTGACTTCCAGAATCACATTTGCATCATTTGTCATGTCAGGCGCACCCGCGGATCGATGGCTGCATAAAGTATGTCGACTACCAGATTTGCAACAATAACAAATACGGCCGCAACAAGGACCGTTGCAGTAATTGTTGGTAAGTCATATTCAGTAACCGCACCAATTGCCAAACGCCCAAGTCCAGGCAAGCTAAATATGTATTCAGTGATGACGGCGCCGCCAAGTAATCCGGCTAGATCTAGTCCGGCAGAGGTAACAATTGGTGTCAGGCCGGCACGAAACGCATGCTTACGAAAAACTACGCGTTCTGACAAGCCCTTAGCTCTGGCAGTTCGGATGTAGTCCTCGCCCATAATTTCTAGCAACTGAGAACGAGTTAGTCGAGCGTAATAAGCCGCATAAAGAATGGCAAGAGTAATCCATGGCAAAAGCATGGTTTGGAAGAACGCTAATGGGTCCTCAAATGGTGATTCGTAATTTGGATACGGCAGAAAATTCCATCGCACAATAGCGAAGATCAAAAGTAAAAGCCCAACAAAGAAAACTGGGAGCGAATAACCAATTAGCGAAACACTCATAATGGCTCGGTCTTGCCATTTGCCGTGATTCTTTGCCGCCACGATTCCCGCCGAGATACCAACCAGCATCCAAAGTACAAAGGCTCCCGACGCCAAGTAAAGTGTCACTGGAATTGCATCAACAATCATTGTTGTAACTTCTTCGCCATTACGGAATGAGTAACCAAGGCAAGGAGTTGAGCATTCAAATGTGGCAGAGCCGCTGCCATATGTGCGACCGACAAAAATTCCCTTTATCCAGTCAATGTATTGAACATAAAGTGGCTGATCCAGGCCAAGGCGTATGCGATTTGCCGCAACGATTTCAGGCGTACAAGTTTTTCCACAAGTCAACATAGCTGGGTCAGTGGGTACTGCATTAAACAATAAGAAAGTGATGATGCTCAGGATTGTCAACATAAGAATCATGACAAACACTCTTCGCACTATGTACGGAAACATCATCTACCTTTCAGTGTCAACTTATTTTTGCTGGCTTAAATATGCGAAGGGAGTCTGTGGGCGAACCGAAGTTCGCCCACAGACGCCAACGTTAGTTACTAGTTGGACTAGTTAACTGATAGTGATGCGTATGGCCAAGAGCCGTATGGTCCCCAAATGTAGGCACCATTAACCTTTGAGCCCGTAAGGCGCTGGTCCTTGCCAAAGCGGGTAGGTAAAGCAAGTGCCAATTCCATTGACTTCTTGTTTAGTGCCTGCCATGCCTTAGCTTGTTCTGCGCGATCTGTGATTACCTTTGCAGCATCGCATTCAGCCAAGAAGGCTGCATCATCCCACTGGGAAAGGTTGAATCCACCATTAGCCGCAAATAGTTCTGGGATAACAGTTGATGCATTTGACCAGTCTGGACCCCAGCCAGCAGCAGACATAGAGCCCTGACTTGCTGGATCAAGAACGACGCCATAGTAAGCGCCTGGTTCTAGTGGGTTCAGCGTGACAACGATGCCAGCTCTTGCAAGGGAAGCAACAAGTGATGCTGCTGCCTTGTCGGAGGTTTCACTCTGGCCATAGTCAAATACGAATGGTTGAGGGAATGACTCGCCCGATTCTTCAATTAACTTCTTGGCTAGTTCTGGATTACCTTCAGCCGGAATCGCTTCACCTAGCAGGCCATCCCAAAGACCAGTCGGTGCATAGTCAGCACCAATGTTTGGCTTAACAAGACCATCTGCATAGTCACCGGCATAGTCGCCACCAGCAATTGTGCGAAGTTCGTCACGGTTTACAGCGGCAAGAATTGCTTGACGGTGCTTAACGTTTGGAACTTTCTTGGTGTTGATTGCGTAGTAACGAACATATGGATCTAGTTCGTTGTAACGACGCTTTTCAAACTTGCCATCAGTAAAGACAACAGCAAGCTTTGCTGAATCAACACTATCTGGTGAGATTGCCATTTGGTCATCGCCAGCATCAGCCATCAAACGTTCTGTGATAACTGCAGCTGGTTGGGCGAATACATATTCGATGCGATCTGGGAATGCGCCACGGAAAGTATCTGTGGCTGGGTCCCAGTTTTCGTTACGAACCAATACCAGCTTGTCCTTCTTTACATAAGACTCAATCTTGTATGGACCGTTTGACAATACGTTGTCATCGTAAGTTTCACCAGTGTCAGCATCTTCACGAACTGCGGCGAATGCACTTAAGGTGACTGCGTAGTTGAAGTCAGACGCTGGCTTTGCAAGATTGAAAGTAATCTTGTTGCCTTCGCAAACTACAGCGGCGTCATATGAAGCCTGACCTGCAGCGTCATCTACGTAAGGTCCCTTGTAGTCAGTGACATTAAGCATCGTCATTGCATAGGCAGGACCGTCGGTGATGATGTCAGTAGCAAAAGTGCGAGAGATGCCGTACTTGAAATCTTCACAAGTTACATCTTTGCCATCTTCCCACTTCATGCCATCTTTAAGAGTGAACTCCCAAGTAAGGCCACCATCTGCTGTGGTACCAGTATCAGTAGCTGCATCTGCAACTAGCGCGCTGGCTTCGTTATTGTCCTTGCTCAAGGTGTACTGAGTAAGGGTGCGGTTTAGGTAGGCGCTAGCAAATGCTAGGTCCTCACCTGTGTAGTTACGTTGTGGATCTAAGTGCAGGATCTGCTCTGCTTCCGTAAGGATGTAGAGAGTTCCGCCTTTCGTTCCTTCACTCGCTGAGCCACTTCCGCCACCGCATGCGGATAGCAAAAGAGCTAGCGACGCTGCACCGACGCCGAAGCGGATGCTTGTCGAATTCTTCATATTTCCTCCATTGAGATGTGGTTTCGCAACATCTTTAGGTCATGATTCGGGTGAATCACTTTTTCACTTCCCCAGGTTGAGGTCATGATTTTTTCAGTTCTCGAGAAACTGAAAAACTTAGTTTCTATCTGCCTTTGGATCTAGTGCATCTCGCAATGCATCACCTAAGAGATTGAATGAGAGTACCGCAGCCAAAAGCATGGAAAGCGGTACGAAAAAATAGAATGGATCAACGGTGAAGTAGCCAACTGATTCTTCGAGCATTGAGCCCCAGGTTGGTGTCGGTGGAATTACTGAGATTCCAAGAAAAGCAAGCGCAGCCTCGGCACCAATTAATCCAGGCATTGCGATCGTGGCATAAACCAAAATAGGTGCCCATAGATTCGGCAGCAACTCCCGAAACAGAATTCTTCGTTTACTTGAGCCAATTGAAACCGCAGCTTCAACAAACTCTCGTTCGCGCAACGAAAGTACTTGCCCGCGAATTAGTCGAGCTAGGTATGGCCAGCCAAAAACGCTCAGCACCAAAATCAAAGTTGTTATTCGTGACGGATTTCCAGCTGGTATTCCCCAAGCTTGCAGGCGCTGCTCCAAAACTGGTGACATCGCAATAATGACAAGTAGTAACGGGAAAGCAAGTGTGATGTCCATGAATCGGCTTAGTATCGTGTCAGTTTTGCCACGTGAGTAACCGGATATGATTCCAACTGTTGTTCCAACCACTACCGCGATAACTGTGGCTGATAGCGCAATAAAAAGTGAAATGCGCGATCCGTAAAGCAGTCGGGCCAGAATGTCACGACCTGTTAACGGCTCAACCCCCAGTGGATGATCTAACGAGACGCCACCAAATGCACCTAGCGGCATACTTCCCGCATCACTCAATAAATCGGTATT
>CANLIF010000062.1 GCA_947491175.1 Actinomycetota bacterium | reverse complement strand
GGCAACAAAAATCAACTTTGGAGAATTCGATTGCCGAACTTGTAATCAAGGCGCGAGCAGAAGACATGTCTTGGAAACTAATTGGACAAATACTTGGAACCTCAGGCGAAGCTGCTCGGCAGCGTTACGGATCAATCGTAAAAAAGAAACCAAAAAAATCTGCCTAAACAAAACTGGCCGACATCAAAAGATGCCGGCCAGTTTTTTAAGTTATTTAGTCTTCGTCTTCAACCATCAAGTTACGGATTTTGTTTGGATCAACTTGAATTCCAACGCCCATAGTTGTGGAAATAACTGCCTTCTTGATGTAGCGACCCTTTGAACTGGATGGCTTCACTCGAAGAATCTCGTCAAGAGCGGCGGCGTAGTTCTCAACTAGTTGCTGCTCTGTGAAAGATGCTTTGCCAATGATGAAATGCAAGTTTGAATGCTTATCAACGCGGAATTCAATCTTGCCGCCCTTGATGTCTTCAACTGCTTTACCAACGTTTAGCGTTACAGTTCCAGTCTTTGGGTTTGGCATCAAGTTACGTGGACCAAGCACCTTACCTAGACGACCAACCTTGCCCATTAGATCTGGAGTTGCTACCACTGCATCAAAATCAGTCCAGCCACCTTCGATCTTGGTGATTAGGTCATCGACACCGACGAAATCGGCGCCAGCAGCGCGTGCTTCGTCAGCCTTTTCACCGGCGGCAATAACCAAGACGCGTGCGGTCTTGCCAGTTCCGTGTGGCAGGTTAACGGTGCTTCGCACCATCTGATCAGCTTTACGTGGATCCACGCCAAGCAGCATTGCTACATCAACGGTTTGGTCAAACTTGGAGCTGGTCGCTCCAGCTTTTGCCAAACGGGCTGCGGCTAGTGGGCTGTAAAGATTGTCTTTATCAATTGTTGCTGCGGACTTGTTGTACGCCTTACCGTGCTTCATGTTTTCTCCTCTTTCATTGGAGTTCGTGGTTGCTGAGCATGAAGTGCTCTCCCACTGGGATGGATTATTAACCGACTGTGATGCCCATTGAGCGAGCAGTACCTTCGATGATTTTCATTGCGGCATTAATGTCGTTGGCATTAAGGTCAACCATTTTGGTCTGGGCGATTTCGCGAACCTGATCTTGGCTGATGTTTGCAACTTTAGTTGTGTGCGGAACGCCTGAACCTTTTTCAACGCCTGCGGCCTTGAGGATCATTCGTGCTGCTGGTGGTGTCTTTGTAACAAAGTCAAAGGAACGGTCTTCGTAAACCGTAATTTCAACTGGGATTACATTTCCACGCTGTGACTCTGTTGCAGCGTTGTACGCCTTGCAGAAGTCCATGATATTTACACCATGCTGACCAAGCGCTGGACCAACCGGTGGAGCAGGGTTTGCTTCTCCGGCCTTGATCTGCAACTTGATAAGTCCAGTGACCTTTTTCTTTGGGGCCATGTCTATCGCGTCCTTTTTCTTTTCGTTGTTTCTTTAGTTCTTGTGAATCTGGTTGAAGCCCAGTTCCACAGGAGTTTCACGGCCGAAGATCTCTACTAGACCTACGACCTTTTGTGCATCCAAGTTGATCTCGGAAATCGTTGCATGCAATGTGGCAAATGGTCCATCGACCACAGTTACCGAATCGCCAATGTTTAGATCGATGTCGATCTTGGCGCCACTTGAGTTGCCACCCTTTTCGCTGGCTGATGCAGCGGCGGCTGTTGCAACCGATGCGATTGCCTTTTGCTGAGTTGGGCGAAGCATGTCGAATGCTTCATCCATTGAAAGTGGAGCTGGGTTATGACCCTGGCCAACGAATCCGGTTACACCTGGGGTGTGGCGAACTACGCCCCATGATTCATCGGTTAAGTCCATACGAACCAAAACATATCCTGGGAACTTATTGCGCTTTACTTGCTTGCGCACACCATTCTTAATTTCAGTAACGTCCTCAGTAGGAACATTTACTTCGTAGATGTAGTCCTCCATGTTCAAAGAGACTGCGCGAGTTTCTAAGTTTTGCTTGACGCGGTTTTCGAAACCTGCGTAGGAATGAATGACAAACCAATCACCAATTTGAGATTCTAGGCGAGCGCGGAAAGCCACCAATGGATCTTCGTCAGATGGCGCTTCTTCGGCAACTACTGAATCGGTGGTTGTTTCTTCGGCGACTACTACTTCTGCTACAACCTCTTCGGTTGCAGACTCTTCAGTGGCAAGCTCAGCCTCGACGGCAGCAGACAGGTCGAAGTTATCTTCAGCCGAAGTAGTTGAGACTTCGCCATCTAGGTCAACATCAGTTGCACCATCGTAAGCAACGTCTGTTGCTTCAATTGCTTCTTCATTAGAAATAAGCATGTCAACAGCAACTGATGACGAGACGTCATATGCCTGTGGAGCAACTGCTTCTAAGAACGGTGATTCAGACACGTAATTTTCCTTACCTAACGACTAACCGAAAACAAGTAGAACTAGTTTGACGAAAACAAAATCTAGGGCCGCAATTATCAGTCCCATGATGGTTACAAAAACGATTACAACAGCTGTGTAAGTGACAAGTTGTTCTTTGGTTGGCCAAACAACTTTCTTTAACTCGAACATCACTTGCCGCAAGAAAAGTGCGATGCGACCAAACAACCCAAGACGTTCTGCAGTACTTAAACTCACTGTCTTTCCTTTCTTCACCGGAACTTTATTGACTTTCGGAATCTTTTCTTTACTTCTTGCAGCAGGGCCGGAGGGACTTGAACCCCCAACCACCGGTTTTGGAGACCGGTGCTCTACCAATTGAGCCACGACCCTCTGGCACAATTTCGATCCGCACTCGCCTACCTGTTTCTAGGCACGCTTACGCAGACTAAAAATTGTGTCGGAGAGTCAAGTCTAGACCCATTTTTGGCGGGGCAAAAACCACGGATTTCCAACCCCGGTAGTGCCAGAACTCGCCAAATACGCAATACTTGAGCGCGTGAACAAACCTCGAGTTTCCGCCCGAATTGGGGCAATTGCAGAGTCCGCTACTTTGGCTGTAGACGCCAAGGCTAAGGCATTAAAGGCAGCTGGCCGGCCAGTAATTGGCTTTGGCGCTGGCGAACCAGACTTCCCAACTCCTGACTACATAGTGGAAGCCGCTGTTGCTGCTTGCCGTGATCCAAAGTGGCATCGCTACACCCCTGCGGGCGGTTTACCAGAACTAAAGTCCGCAATTGCCGCAAAGACGCTTCGCGATTCCGGTTTTGTAGTTGATCCAAGTCAGGTGCTGATTACCAATGGCGGCAAGCAAGCTTTGTATAACGCATTTGCAGCTCTGCTTGATCCAGGCGATGAAGTACTACTTCCAGCTCCATATTGGACAACTTATCCAGAGTCCATTCGCTTAGCTGGTGGTGTTCCAGTTGAAATCATGACCGATGAATCAACTGGCTACCGGACCTCCATTGCACAACTTGAAAAAGCAATTACTCCAAAAACCAAAGCCCTTGTTTTTGTGTCTCCAAGTAATCCAACGGGCGCTGTTTACTCACCTGCCGAAGTTGAGGCAATTGGCCAGTGGGCAGTTGAAAAAGGTATCTGGGTTGTAACGGATGAAATTTATGAACACTTGGTTTACGGTGATGCTGAATTTTCGTCCATGCCAGTTTTGGTTCCTGAATTAGCAGATAAGTGCATCATTGTGAACGGTGTCGCAAAAACTTACGCAATGACTGGATGGCGTGTGGGCTGGATGATCGGACCTAACGACATTGTTAAGGCTGCAACAAATTTACAATCGCATGCCACATCAAATGTTGCAAACGTTTCTCAGATTGCGGCTTTAGCTGCAGTCTCAGGTGACCTGTCTGCAGTTCATGAGATGAAGATTGCTTTTGATCGTCGCAGGCAACTGATCACCAAGATGCTAAATGAAATCGAAGGTGTTAACTGCCCTGAACCTGAAGGCGCGTTCTACGTTTATCCATCAGTGAAAAACATTTTGGGGCGAGAGATTCGCGGGAAGGTTCCGACAACTTCGGCTGAACTTTCCGCATTGATTCTCGATGAAGTGGAAGTTGCAGTTGTCCCTGGCGAAGCATTTGGAACCCCAGGCTATATCCGACTTTCTTATGCTTTGGGTGATGACGATTTAATTGAAGGAATATCAAGAGTTCAAGACTTGCTTAAGTAGTAGTTTTCTATACTGTACTGCCGGACAAAGTCGGGCAGTACTTAACTTGCTGCTCCGTGACATTTCTTGAACTTACTTCCCGACCCACATGGACACGGTTCATTGCGTCCAGTGTTTGCGTAAACATCATTTGAAACTGCCGTGGATTTAACTTCCCCAGTTTCACTAGGTCCTGAATACTGCAGTGCTGCTGGAGATTGTGGTGCTGCCAGTCCTTTAGTTTCCAATTCAATTTCATCTTCTTCGCCATCAACATGTTCGTGCGGGGTGACCGTAACTTCGGCATTAAACATGTAGCCAACAGATTCTTCTTTAATGGCTTCCATCATTGCAACGAACAGGTCGAAGCCTTCACGCTGGTATTCGACTAGTGGATCGCGCTGAGCCATCGCGCGTAGGCCGATACCTTCTTTCAAATAATCCATCTCATACAAGTGCTCACGCCATTTGCGGTCAAGCACTGACAAAATCACGCGTCGCTCAAGTTCCCGCATCACGGGTGGTTGCAACTCAGCCTCACGGGCTAAGTACGCACGATTGATATCTTCTTGCAACGTGACGGTCATAAACTCTGCAGATAAATCTGCCGGATCTCCCCCAGCAGCCTTAACCATGTCGTTAATGGAAATCTCGATTGGATAAAGCGAAGCTAACGCTGTCCATAATTCTTGTAGATCCCAATCTTCCGGGAACCCTTCGGCCGTCTCGGCTGCAACATACGCCGCGATGGTGTCACTCATGAACGTCTTGATTTGTTCCTGAATGTCTTCGCCATCAAGCACTCGAGAACGTTCGCCATAGACAACTTGGCGCTGCCGGTTCATAACCTCGTCATACTTCAAAACATTCTTACGGATCTCAAAGTTCTGTGATTCAACCTGAGTTTGTGCGGAACGAATTGAATTTGTCACCATCTTGGCTTCAATAGGTACGTCATCAGGAACATTGAAGCGCTGTAAGAAGGAATTGACCATGTCACCCTTGAACAAGCGCATTAAGTCATCTTCAAGTGAAAGATAGAAGCGAGTTTCGCCCGGATCTCCTTGACGTCCTGATCTTCCACGCAACTGATTGTCAATGCGTCGCGATTCATGACGTTCAGTTCCTAAAACATAAAGTCCACCTACTGAAACGACTTCATCATGCTCTGAAGCAACCGCTGATTGCGCTGCTTCTAGCGCTCCGGCCCACGCGGATTCATACTCCGCTTGGTTTTCAACTGGATCTAGGCCACGACGTTCAAGTTCCTGAGTCGCACGGAATTCTGGGTTTCCACCCAACATGATGTCGGTACCACGGCCAGCCATGTTTGTTGCAACTGTTACTGCGCCTTTTCGTCCCGCTTCAGCAACAATGGTTGCTTCTCGATCGTGTTGTTTAGCGTTCAAAACTTCATGTGGGATTCCCGAGCGCGTCAAATACTTTGAGACGAGTTCGCTCTTCTCGACGCTGGTTGTTCCAACTAAAACAGGTTGCCCATCGTGATGCTTTGTTTCAATGTCCGCAATCACTGCTTTTAACTTTGCGTCCTCGGTGCGGTACACCAAGTCTGATTGGTCAGTACGTTGCACTGGACGGTTTGCTGGAATTGGGACTACGCCAAGTTTGTAAATCTGCTGGAATTCCGAAGCTTCGGTCATCGCAGTACCAGTCATGCCAGAAAGTTTTTCGTACATACGGAAATAGTTCTGGATTGTGATTGTGGCTAGCGTTTGATTTTCGTTTTGAATCTCGACGCCTTCTTTGGCTTCAATCGCCTGATGCATTCCATCGTTGTAGCGACGGCCTGCCAAGATTCGACCAGTGTGCTCATCAACAATGAGAACTTCCCCGTCCATTACGACATAATCTTTATCTTTTTTGAAGAGTGCAAGTGCCTTGATTGCATTGTTCAAATAACCCACAAGCTGAGTATTTTCTGATTCGTAAAGATTTTCGATACCTAACCAGTTTTCAACTTTCTCTACGCCTGGTTCCAAAATGCCGATGGTTCGCTTTTTTTCATTAACTTCGTAATCAGTCTCTGCGCTCAATCTTGGTACTAATCGCGCGAACTCTGCGTACCACTTGGTCGCAACATCAGCAGGTCCACTGATTAGCAGCGGTGTTCTAGCCTCATCGATCAAGATCGAGTCAACTTCATCGACAATCGCAAAGTTATATTCTCTTTGCACTCGATCTTGTGGATTCAACGCCATGTTGTCGCGAAGGTAATCGAATCCAAATTCATTGTTAGTGCCATAAGTGATGTCTGCGTTATATGAAATCCGGCGTTCTTCGGAACTCATGTTCGACAGAATTGTGCCAACTTCCAAACCTAAGAAGCGATGCACGCGACCCATCCATTGTGCATCTCGAGCTGCCAAGTAATCGTTAACAGTTACAACGTGTACGCCACGACCTGACAGGGCATTTAAATATGCAGGCAAAGTTGAAACCAGGGTTTTACCTTCACCAGTTCGCATTTCAGCAATATTTCCTAAGTGAAGTGCAGCGCCACCCATTAGCTGAACGTCATAGTGACGTTGACCCAAAGTACGCTTGCTAGCTTCGCGAACTGCAGCAAAGGATTCAGGCAATAAGTCATTAAGGCTTTCGCCATTTGAAACCCGAAGCTTAAAGTCCGCAGTTAGTCCACGTAACTCATCGTCAGACATCGCGACGTAGTGCTCCTCTAGAGCATTAACCTGACCTGCAATGGACTCGAGAGTTCGCAGAATTTTTCCTTCGCCGGCACGAAGAATTTTGTCTAGAACGCTCACAGATATGTCCTTGCTCTCAATCAGATTTGCGCGAATACGCTGTTCTAATCGTAAGTCACGAACCGTAATGACTTAAAATCAGGAAAATAGCGACGATTTTTGCAGATTAATGTCCGATTCTTGGATAGCCCTTCCCTATTTACGGGCTTTTACTGTGTTAGTTTCGTAGTGAAGCTTCCCCCACCGATCGTGAGAACATGAACAAATCCGCCAAATCCATAACTGCGGCAGCATTGGCCACCCTGCTTATCGGTGGCTCGCTGGGGGCTGCCCGCGGCGCCGATGCAGTTCAAGTTCCAGATGAGTTCATCATCACTGGATCAGGTTTTGGTCATGGAGTTGGCATGAGCCAATATGGCGCTCAAGGTATGGGGCTTGACGGATACACCGCCTCACAAATTCTTACGCACTACTACACGGGAACCACTGTTGATCCAGTTGAGTTGCCGGTGACAAATATTCGGGTTGGGCTTTTGCAGGATCGCACATTTGTTGCAGTTCGGGGAGAAACGATTCCTGGCATTACAACAGGGGGGGCATTCAATCTCGTAATTGATGGCGGCACTCCTATTCAAGTTGCAAAAGGAGGCGTTGCAACATTTACGACAGTTAATGGAAAAACTGAAGTTACCGTCGGTGGCGTAGTTCGGGGT
>CANLIF010000061.1 GCA_947491175.1 Actinomycetota bacterium | reverse complement strand
GAGTTTGGTGTGGATTGCCTCAAGGGTGGCACTATCAAGATCGGCTACCAAAATGCGTCTACAATTTCCGAGGTCGACTCAGTGAGTGTCCCGTTAATTGCACCCAATACTTCTTATGGTCGATTGCCTGACTTAACCGGCGGATTCAGTCAAGCAGCACCCACGAAAAATGTTGCTAACTATGGAGTGAAACCAATTTTGACGAGCAGCACGACGAAGAATTGCATAAAGGGAAAAGTTTGCAAAGTTACTTTAAGTGCTCGTAATTCTCCAACTTATAAATTGGCCAAGAAATTGTCGGGTGTGACTATTACATCCGCAGGCGTAATAACTGTAAGTACATCCAAGGTGGCCACTTATAAGCCTTCGGTAGTGATGACAAATTCCTTTGGCTCAACTACAACAACAGTTACCGTAAACGTAAAACTTCGCTAGTTAACAGAGCAAAGTTTGCGAGAAAGCAAGTTAGCACAATGAATTCTGGGTCGAAAGTCGCGAGTCGATTCGATCCCAGCACAATACTTGCTAAACGAAGTTGGATGAAACCCTAGCTGGCGAAGTACGCGAACTGTGTCTGAAATCTGATGAATTGATTTAACTTCTACAAGAACCAATTCAGGCAAGAGCTGTACTTGTTTTCCATTGGAATCAAGTAACAACGAAGAGTCAAAAGTGATTCGCTCGACACTGTTTTGGTTAATGAGTGTTGATCGCACAAACGTTGTGATTGCTGATTGAATCAATTGGGATGCTACGTCAGAATAACGTGCGGTTGGATAGGCTTGTTCAATTGCTTGGTCGATTAACGCAATCTCCGATGGGCCTAGCTCGGAACGATCTTCAAAGAGAGTTTTTTGAGTTTGTCCGTTGCCGAGTTTAGCTTTGACTTCCAGCCGCGCTCTATTCGATTCTATATATTGGCGCATGCGAACCTTGACTCTCCGGCTACGTCCTTGCGCGTGATCGCGGTAGAGGAGTAAATCGGGAGTATCGAAATACGTTGTTCGATATGTGAAGGCTCGTTTTCCAGCAATTTCAAGTGCAGCAAAACTTGTGGTGGTTTGATCGAGAAATTGGTCCATTACGCGGCGTTCCAGAATGAATTTGGTGTCGTAGCGCCGGGCCATAGTCCACGTCGAATCCAGATCCACCAACGTGATCGGTGGAAATGAAGTGAGGGATTCTAGGGCGAGAGACATTACTTGCTGGTTCGGCGGTATGTGACGTCGACAGTGGTTGTCTCTTGGAGCAAGTTCAATTCGGTTATGTTCATGTGAATAACTTCAGCACCAAGTAATTTGGTTAGATGAACCTTTAGGTCTGTTGGATCTGGAATAGCAGCATCAAGTACGATTGTCGAATTTTCAGTCGTCGTGCGAAACCTAGAGCTATCAACCATCGCCATAGCCAAGAGCATAAATATGACCAGGATGAAGGGAAGTAAAAGCCCTGCAAGATCAGTAGCACAAATCAACGCGATCGAAAGTGAGATAAAGAAATACGCAATTTGAGTGGGCAAAAATTCAAAGCTTCGAAGACGAATAATCGACAGTACGCCAAATAGAGCAAAGCCAACAGCCGATGAAATTGGACTAAACGAAAGCGTGGTTAAAACTGAAAATAGGCCGACGTTGCAAGCTAGGAACACAGCAACCAGGTCAGGTCGACGGTAGTTGCGGAAGTACAAGCCAAGCAACAAGATGCTGATGGCGACGAAGTCGAGAATCAAGCGAGGGACAATCAGTCCAAGATCAGCTGCCTGTTGGGTATCCATATTTGCACCTATTCGTAGTTACTTGCGTTAAATGGCTCGGACGCGAAGAGCAACCGACCATGGTGTTGTGCCGCTACTCGTTACTATTCGCACTCGATAGTAGGAGATAGCACCACGTTTGACATTCTTAATAACAGTTTTCGTAGCAGACGTAGGCGTCAGATTTGACCAGGTGGTTCCATTTGTTGATCGTTGCAATTGATAACGCGTGACTGAAACGCCGGGAACTTTCTTTGCGGCCCAATATAATGTAATAGTTTTTGAAGTCAGCTTGGTAGAAAGCGTTGGTTTAGTGAGCGCCAACGATTTAGCAATGGCAGCTACTTGAGTGTTTCGTGCACTCATGAAATTCTTTATGGCTTCAACGTGATAATCAGAACAGTCTTTGTTGCAACTAATGTAAGGATCTGTTTGAGGTCCCATATCGCTTGCCAAAATTCCATCGTAGATGTCGCCTGGCATGCTATCCAAACCTATGTCTTGCGCCTTAAACCAAACATAAGTTAAAGAATCGGTGTACATGGCTCTACATGGTGCGTAACTCAAACACTTAGAGACCATAATGCTCTGCCCCCAACCATCCTCGACGTACAGATCTTGAAGCCCACCCCAAGTTTGATCGGTTCCCCAAGGAAACATTCGAAACTTACTGGTCGCATCACTATGGAGGTAAAAATTGTTGTTGTTCGCAGCGTAACCGTCCCAATGGCCCGCATACATTTCTGTTGCCCATTCCAACGTCATCTGTTTTAGGTAGGTTTGCTTGAGCATCTCGTTGTACCAGGCAGCACCATCTAGTTGATTAATTTGGACCAGTTTTTCGAAATCGCTTTTGTCATTTTCATTACCCAAATCTGTTTGCATAACCGCACCTTGATAAGTGTCTGGGAAGTATGGAGTCCCGCCTTCGTATAGGTGTGTAGTTCCCGTTACCCATCTGGCCAAGGCAACATCATCCATAGTTTCAATGTGTGGATGCAGGCCGTAGTCGATACATGTTGAGTTAACCTCGGGATTCATTTCCTGGGCACAGTTCATGTATACGCGCACATAGCCAACGCGAGGAGCAGCCACTCCTACACTTCGGAAAAGTCGATAAGCAGTCGCCTCATGGACATATGAACCATCTTGTACAGCATTGTTAAACGTAAGTTTTTTTAAGCCAAGAATGCGTTGGCTCGTTTTGCCTGGGATGTTGACCTTTACTTTAAATCCTGCTTTTCCACTAAGTGGAGTAAGTGATCCCCAGCCACCCTTAAGGTGAATTCCAACATCGAGCGGACCATACGTTCCACTTGATGTGGTGATTTTAATTTGGGCTGGGACATAAGTGAAGTTTGTTGGGTCGCTACGGTTATCAAATTCATAATTAATAATGTCGATCGATGTTTGCGGAACCCGCAAGTCAACTCGGCTTACCGTTGTTGGATTAAACAACTTTGCTGCGAGATCACTGCCCTCAACGTCCAAAAGCACTGACGAGTTAGCCGGTGCAGCGCCAAGCCCAAAGCCCACAAGCATCATAAGTAAAATGCCAAGGATCACTCCACGGAATCGAGCGTTTCCCATGTCTAAACCCTACAATGAAGGCTGCTTCAACCATCAACCACTCGCAAAACTTCAGGGTTATTTCTCTAACAAAGGTTCCTAAATGATGAGCTTCCGTTCATAACTAGACATCTGTCACGTAAGTCCTCACACCAGGTTTTTGGTAGCCACAATCGCAGGTGGATAATCATCGCGCGCAAGCTTACAAATCTGGCTTACAGACCGACTTGTCTGCTAATTCACCTCAAATTTTGTATGTTTCTTTCACTTGTAGACTGATCATCAAAGCCTCAAAGGAAAGGATCTGTCATGTTGGATTCAGGTAAGTGTCCAGTAGCCCATGGGGCAGTAACCGAAGTTGGAACTCGCAACCACCAGTGGTGGCCAAAATCTTTGAATTTGGATATCTTGCACCAACAGGACAAGAAGTCCAACCCACTTGGCGAAGACTTTGACTATCAAAAAGAAGTTCAAACTTTAGATTTCGCTGCCTTGAAAAAGGACATGCACGCATTAATGACCGATAGCCAAGACTGGTGGCCAGCTGACTGGGGTCATTACGGCGGTTTGATGATTCGCATGTCGTGGCATGCAGCCGGTACTTACCGAACCGCAGATGGTCGCGGCGGCGCTGGCACCGGTAACCATCGTTTTGCACCGCTTAATTCATGGCCAGATAACACAAACTTGGATAAGGCTCGTCGCCTACTTTGGCCAATCAAGAAGAAGTACGGAAACAAAGTCAGCTGGGCTGACCTTATGGTTCTTGCTGGAACAATTGCATATGAATCAATGGGCCTAAAGACATTTGGTTTTGGTTTTGGTCGCGCTGACATCTGGGGACCTGAGAAAGATATCTACTGGGGTTCGGAAACTGAGTTTTTAGCACCAAGTGAGCAGCGCTACGAAGACATCAAAAATCCAGCCACATTGGAAAACCCACTTGCTGCGGTTCACATGGGATTGATTTACGTAAATCCTGAAGGCATTAACGGAGTATCTGATCCATTAATGACAGCACTTCACATCCGCGAAACTTTTGCGCGTATGGCGATGAATGACGAAGAGACAGTTGCGCTAACCGCCGGTGGTCACACCGTTGGTAAGGCTCATGGCAATGGTGATGCTTCGTTGCTTGGTCCAGAACCAGAGGCCGCTGATTTGTTCGAACAAGGTCTTGGTTGGAACAACCACACCAAGCGTGGCGTTGGTCGCAACACAGTCACAAGTGGCATTGAAGGTGCTTGGACAACTAACCCAACAAAGTGGGATGACGGTTACTTTGACATCTTGTTCAAGTACGAATGGGAATTGAAGAAATCCCCAGCTGGCGCAACCCAATGGGAACCAATCAACATCGCCGAAGAAGACAAGCCAGTTGATGTTGAGGATCCTTCAATTCGCTACAACCCAATGATGACTGATGCCGATATGGCGATGATCAAAGATCCGATCTATCGCGAGATTAGCGAACGATTCCATAAGGATCCTGATTACTTGTCAGAGGTATTTGCACGCGCGTGGTTTAAGTTAACTCACCGCGACATGGGACCAAAGGCTCGTTACATCGGTCCAGATGTTCCGGCGGAAGATTTGATTTGGCAAGATCCTGTCGCTGCAGGCAGCACAAGCTATGACGTTGAAGCAGTTAAGTCGCAGATCGCAGCTTCTGGTCTATCTGTTTCCGACATGGTTTCAACTGCTTGGGATAGTGCTCGCACCTTCCGTGGTTCAGACTTACGTGGTGGCGCAAACGGTGCTCGCATTCGTCTAGCCCCACAGAAAGATTGGCAGGGTAACGAGCCAGAACGTTTGACTCGAGTACTTTCAGTCCTGGAGCCGATTGCAGCAAAGTCAGGTGCGAGCTTGGCCGATGTAATCGTGTTGGCTGGAAACGTTGGAGTTGAGCAAGCAGCAAAAGCTGGCGGTCAAGACATCAAGGTTTCATTCATGGCAGGTCGTGGCGATGCAACTGCGGAAAACACTGACATTGCATCATTTGAACCACTTGAGCCAGTGGCTGATGGTTTCCGTAACTGGCAAAAGGATGACTATGTAGTTACTCCGGAAGAGTTACTGCTTGATCGCGCGCAACTGCTCGGCCTAACTGCTCCGGAAATGACAGTACTTATCGGTGGTATGCGCGCAATTGGCACAAACTATGACGGTACAAAACATGGTGTGTTCACAGATCGCGAAGGCGCATTGACCAATGACTTCTTTGTGAATCTAACCGACATGGGATTTGCATGGGAGCCGGCAGGAGAGAACCTTTACAACATCTGTAGCCGTTCAACCGGCGATGTTAAGTTCACCGCAACTCGCGTGGACTTGGTGTTTGGTTCTAACTCAGTTCTTCGCTCTTACGCTGAAGTTTATGCGCAAGACGATAACCAGAAGAAGTTCGTTAAAGACTTTGTTGCTGCTTGGGTAAAGATTATGAACGCAGATCGTATCTAATCTAATTAACAACTCTAAAAGAGAGGTGCTCAGAAATGAGCGCCTCTCTTTTGTTTGTGGGGCATGAAAGGATTTTTTGTTCAGGTTAGGTAATACTTAACTCATGACCAAATACACCGCAGGCCGAGGCCTCGGAATCATGTTGCTTGTTGCTGGCTCAGCGCACTTCCTGGCACCAGCTGGTTTCGACAAAATCATTCCGCCAATTTTGCCATTTGAGCCAAGGCTTTGGACGTATCTAAGTGGCGCAGCCGAGTTAACAGTTGGTGCGATGATGTTTACTCCGATGTCCAAGAGTTTCTTTGGAAAACCAATTCGGCAATTAGGTGTTTGGTTTGCGTTTGCGCTTTTCGTTTTAGTCTTTCCAGCAAACATATACATGGCAATTGACTGGATGAATCATGAAATGCCAGATCCGATTATTGCTTTCGCGCGGTTACCGCTGCAGTTTGGTTTGTTCTATTGGTGCTGGGCACTAAATAAAGACATGAATAGACACCTAGCTACAGCCAATTAACTTTCCAGAATCACAAAAATCTTTCTAGTTCCTGGATCTTGCGTCCAATTAACTGGGGTGCCGCGCTTGATTCCAAAAACGTCACCGGTTGTGAAAACTTCTACTGCTTTCCCAGGCTCAGTAAGTGTGATCTTGCCCGCAAGAACAACACAAACTTCATCCATCGGGTACTCAGCAAAATCTTGGGAATGAGGGTCAGCAGACCAAATACCTGCGAAGAATTTTTCATTCTCACCAAAAAATGGCGTCACACAATATTCGCCTGGAGCGTCAGGGTCAGCCGGTAACTCTGCCTTGGTATCGATTCGAATTATGTTGCTCATTATTTGCCTCTCGAGGTTTTCAACCATGCTATCCGTACTCATTGTCGCCAATTGTTTAATTATGTATTCGGGAGATATCTAACCCATATAAGGTGTGAACAAAGCAAAGCCTCAGGTTTTGCGAATTTGTCTGGAGATATCAGTGACTGATTTAAGAAGATTTAATGGGCAGGTTGCGCTAGTTACTGGTTCAGCGCACGGCATCGGCCAGGCAATCGTGGAACGTTTTGCGCAGGAAGGTGCCTCAGTTGTCGTAGCTGACATCGATCTTGCTGGAGCAGATTCTGTGGTCAGTGGGATTATGGCTGGCGGCGGAACTGGGATCGCAGTTAAGTGCGACGTTAAATCTAAAGAAGACATTGCGGCAATGATTGAAAAAACTTTTGCGGCTTACGGAAAAATCGACATCCTTGTTAATAACGCTGGCGATGTCACAATCGCGAAACACTTTCTAACAACTGATGAAGCCTGGTGGGACCATTTCCTTGATACCAATTTAAAGAGCCAGTATTTAATTAGTCGCCTGGTAGCTCCACTTATGGCAAAAGCAGGCAAGGGCTGCATCATTAACATGTCAAGCGGTGGAGCAACCCGCTCTCATCGAGGCATGGTTGCTTATGATGCCTCAAAGGGTGGAGTTGAAGGGTTCACTCGAGCGCTGGCACTTGAATTAGCGCCGTACGGTATTCGGGTTAATGCTTTGGTTCCTGGCCTAATTGTTACTCGACCAGAACATGCCGAACCAATAGCCGATGAGAGGCGCAACAAAACCGTCCCTATCGGTCGCGGTGGAACTCCAGCAGATCTAGCAGGGCCAGCAGCATTCTTGGCTTCTGAGGATGCGGCTTACATTACTGGCAGTTGCCTGGTGGTAGACGGCGCAGTTTTAGTTCAGCAGCGAAGCCCACAAATTGAAACATTCCCAGTAGATACTTTCCCAAAACTGGAAGATTTATAGGATCAATTCTTCGG
>CANLIF010000060.1 GCA_947491175.1 Actinomycetota bacterium | reverse complement strand
TTCGAAGTACTTTTTCAATGCTGGATAGCGTGGAGTTGATAGTTGCAATATCAACTGAAAAGTCTCCGGTAGCCATAGTTCATAAGGTTACTACCCGGCTTTGCTTTAATTTGAATAAGGGTGATTTGGGCTATTCTTCGAACCCCTTTAACATTCTAGTTTTAGTGTCACATTGGCAACGTACGATATGACCATGAAATGTTCCAACCTAAATAGATTTCACGGTATCGCGGTTGCTCATTTGTTATCCGATGACAGTATCGCTTTTGGCCAAGTTAAGAATTCATTATCGGGCACTTCGCTTTCCGGTAACTGGATCTTTACATCTAGTGACCATGAAGAAATATCGTCAGTTTGTAGATCGCATATTTTAATTTCGAATAGTGAGACACTAAGGGCTGTTGAGAAAAACTCAGATCATAGTTTCTTCTTTGGCGACTTTAAAAATCTGATGTCAAGCATCCAGTCCCTTGAAACAAACTTTAGAGCTGAATGGGAGTCGTTCCTTGAGGGGAATCCCAAGAAGGCAAAAACTTTGGTCCCTCCAAAATGGGCAAATTGGGCTAATCCTTTTGAAATTGAAGACCCTATAAGTTCTTTAGCAAATTCCGGTAGGTCTGCGTATCCAGATTCAACTCCAGAAGACATGAAATCACTAATCGCACTAGCGAGAATGGTTCGACATGTATTAGATCAATGGCGAGATCTAGAAGATAGTCGGATTGCTAGGAGATTTCTAGAGGCATCTAAAGCAGAGCCAGCGTTATGGCCAGCCAATTGGGAGATTGCCGAGGTGGGTCCAAAATGACTTTCGCAAACTTCGTAGTTATAGATGTTGAGACGACCGGATTTGGAAAAACTGATCGGATTATCGAGTTATCTGCAATTACCTTAGATGCGACAACCGGAGGAATTATTGATGAGTTTGATACTCTCATAAATCCTTTGCGGGACATTTCAAATTCAAACATTCACGGAATAAATGCATCCATGGTTGCCTCTGCACCAACTTTCGAAGAAATTGCAATCGCCTTTGGAAACATCGTGCAAGGAAATGTCATGGTCGCTCACAATATTTCATTCGATTCAAAAATGATCTCAGCGGAATACCAGAGGCTAAATGTAGATTTTGACAGTGGGCTAGGACAATGCACGCTAAAACTAACAGGAGCCAAACTTGCAGAAGCCTGCGAAAGACATGGGATCGTTCTGTCTAATGCCCATCGATCCATGAGTGATGCGCGAGCTACCGCGCAACTGTTTAACTTGTTTCGCGAATCAACACACGATTTAACACCCGTGAATATCTCTGGCCTTGTAGGGACATGGAATCCTCGAACGTATAGGCGCGAGCATGCAAATTCTGGCGATTTATCTTCAACTGTCCGAAATAGAAGGAGATTGTATTTTCCTTCTTCGGTTGAGATTGAAGTAGCTTACTTAGATGTGCTTGACCACTTCTTTGAGGACTCAAAACTTTCCGAAATAGAGATAATTCAACTTAAGGAGTTGTCCCTCGAACTTGGGCTTGACGCACTTAGAGTTAACCAACTGCATTATAACTATCTGCTTTCATTGCATTCTGCAGCTATGAGAGACGGAATCATTTCAGATCATGAGTTCTGGCTTATGAATCAGATTGCTTCATCCTTAGATATTGAAAACTTTGAAATACCAGCGGCTCCTGCTCAGTCATTTAACCGAGAAGTTGCCTTGGGCTCTCGGGTCTGCTTTACGGGTGAAGCACGAATTGCAACGAGGGAATATCCACGCCACCTTTTGGAGACAATGGCAGCCATTGCTGGTTTTCAACCTGTTTCTTCAGTTACCAAGAAGGGTTGTGACGTACTGGTTTCAGCTGATGCGACTTCAATGTCAGGTAAGGCCAAGAAGGCTCGTGATTTTGAAATTCCAATTTTGAGCATTCAGGATTTCCTAGAGTTACCAGAAATTGCATCTCAATCTTCAGGCCCGCTGCAACCACCTGATTGGTTTATTGGTAAGTAATCAGGAAGCTTTTCTATTGCTTAGCCAACTACGGATGCCAGCAACGATTGAGCCAACAATAAAGAATGTGGCAATTGCGTAAGAACCGGTTTTAACGGCTGGAATGGTGGCTGCGTAGTAACCAGCAAGTGTTAGTCCAACACCCCAAGCTAAAGCGCCAACAAGGTTTGCACCCAAGAACTTGTAGTAGTTCATGCGGGCAATACCTGCAATGGCTGGAACGAGTACTCGAGCCCACGGCATAAAGCGCGCTACTACAACTGCCCACCAACCCAGGTCGGCGTAAAACTTTTCAGATTTAACAATTGCAGATTTGAGCTTTGGACCTTCGCGCTTATCCAAATATGGTCGACCAAAATGCCTGCCGAGAACAAATCCAGTTTGGTCCCCAACGAATGCGGCTACTCCAATTCCGATTGTCAAGACCCAAATGTTTATTGACTGATTGGTTGCGGCTAATACTCCAGCAGCAAAAATCAGTGAGTCGCCAGTGATGAATGGAATAAATGCGCCAATGAAAAACCCAGTTCCTGCAAAAACTAGGCCAAAGACAATCAAGTAAAAAAGGATTGGACCATAGGCAGTTAGCCACTCAGTAACCTGCGACGTTAAGGCAGCAGACAGAAGTACGGTTTCCACTCCTAAACCTTACTTTGAAGCGTTCAAACGCACGAACGCAGATCTAGAGAATTAACTCGCACCTTGTCCAGCAAGTGTGCGAATTGCGCGCAATGCCACTGACAGGGTTGCAAGATCATTTTGCTCACTGTGAGCAATCTCATTAAGAGTAGCTCTAGTGCGAGCAACACCTTCAGCGAACTTGGCTTCCCATTGGCTAATTCGAGAATCAATGGAATCTGAATCTTTGGTAGCTTGCACAACTCGAGACGTTAAAGCAGCCAATGCAACATAAAGGTCGCTGCGTAAAGCGGATCTCGCGTACGCAGTCCATCGGTCATCTCTGGCCAATGCGGTGATGTGGAATAGCATACGATCAATGTCGTATCTCTCACTCAAAGCGAAGTAAAGTTCAGCAACATTTTCTGGATTGGCTTTTTCACGATTCGCAATTTCAATTACATCAAGAAGTGAGAATTCATCCAAGAAAGAGCCAGTTCGAAGGGCCACATCAGCAGGCACTCCTTGGGACTGGAAATTCTTTGCAATCGCCGCGGCACGTTCGCGTTCAACGCCACGTAACATGCCTGGAACGAGTTCAGTGAGTTGTCTAACTGTTGCGGCAAACTTTTCAATTTCTTCTTCAACATGTAGTCGACCACCACGAGACTGCAAGAACCATCGGGTAGCACGATCCAAA
Organism: Actinomycetota bacterium; assembly: GCA_947491175.1. Lineage (GTDB taxonomy): Bacteria > Actinomycetota > Actinomycetes > S36-B12 > UBA5976 > UBA5976. The sequence goes on along the minus strand of CANLIF010000060.1, from coordinate 4,370 downwards.
AGGCGTCGAGATTCCAAAATTAGTTGAGTTTGGCAATCTGTTGAAATCATCCCATCGAGGGACTCAATGTTTTCCCAAAGTTTTGTTAGCCCGAATACTTCACGCGAAACTACAAATGCGCGCAAGATTTCTGAAGTTCTGGCGCCACTTTCTTCAGCCGCGCGCCAAGTGAAAGTGATGCCACCACGATTAACAACATCGTTGGTAAGAACCGTCGAGATTATCTCTTTACGCAACGGATGCGAATCCATCAAGTCTGCATATTTGATTCGTAGATCACTTGGGAAGTAGTTCTGTAAAACTTCCCGACACCATTTTTCGTTCACGATTTCATCAGCAGCAAGGTCTTTACTGAGATCGATCTTCACATATGCCATAAGCACGGAAAGCTCTGGTGAAGTTAACCCCATGCCCTGGGCGTGCAGGGAATCCAATTGGGCATCAATTGGCAAGTACTCAATCGCACGGTTAAGTAGCCCTTCGCTCTCAAGGTGATTAATCAATCGCTTGTGAACTCGGAGCATTTCTGCATCTTGATATCGAGCTTGCTCCAGAATTAGATTCTGTTCGTAATTGTCTCGAAGTACTAATTCTCCTACTTCATCTGTCATGACTGCAAGCTGCTGATTTCGATCATTGACGCTCAAGCTTCCAGCAGAAACAGCCTGGTCTAATAAAATTTTGATGTTTACTTCGTGGTCTGAAGTGTCTACGCCTGCTGAGTTATCAATCGCATCCGTGTTTAGCTTGACTCCGGCGCGAGCAGCCTCAATTCGACCGAGTTGAGTCGCTCCTAAGTTGCCACCCTCGCCAATAACTCGCGCTCTGATGTCGCCGCCATTGATTCGAATCACATCATTTGCCTTATCGCCAACTTGGGCGTGAGTTTCAGTTGACGCCTTGATGTACGTGCCAATGCCACCATTCCAAAGCAGGTCTACCGGTGCCAAGAGAATCTTGTTAAGTAACTCATTTGGAGTGAGACTGGAAATTTCTGGATCAATTCCAAGCGCGAGTTTTGCTTCAGTCGTTAAATCAATTGACTTGACGGTACGTGGGTAGATTCCACCACCCTTGCTGATCAACTTAACGTTGTAGTCTTCCCAAGATGATGTTGGTAATTTGAACAATCGCTGGCGCTCGGCAAAGGATTTTGAAACTTCAGGACTTGGATCAATAAAAATGTGACGGTGATCAAAAGCAGCGATCAATCGGATGTGCTCGGAAAGTAGCATGCCGTTTCCAAATACGTCACCGCTCATGTCGCCAATACCTACCGCAGTGAAATCTTGAGTTTGAGTATTCAAGCCGAGTTCAAGAAAGTGACGCTTTACAGATTCCCAAGCACCCTTAGCTGTGATTCCCATTGCTTTGTGGTCATAACCAACAGACCCACCTGAAGCAAAGGCGTCGCCCATCCAGAATCCGCGATCGATTGAGATTTTGTTTGCGATATCAGAGAACGTAGCGGTGCCCTTGTCGGCTGCAACAACTAAGTAAGGGTCATCGACGTCATGGCGAACAACTCTTTGTGGCGGGACAACTTTGGAGTTAACAAGATTGTCAGTCACATCAAGAAGCGCGCCAATAAACATTTGATAGCAAGCAATACCTTCAGCCAACCAGGCATCGCGATCACTTGGTTCGGGTCCACGCTTTAATACGAATCCACCCTTGGCACCACTTGGAACAATGACGGTGTTCTTGACCATCTGAGCCTTGACCAGACCAAGAACCTCGGTTCGGAAATCTTCTTGGCGATCAGACCAACGCAGTCCACCTCGAGCAACTGATGCAAACCGTAAATGCACACCTTCAACACGAGGTGAGAAAACCCAAATTTCAAACTTAGGAAGGGGTAATGGCAGATCTGGAACTTTACTTGGATCAAGTTTGAATGCCATGACTTGCGGATAATTACCATCGGCATCATGTTGGTAGACGTTCGTGCGCAAAGTTGCTGAAACTAACGCGATACTCGCCCGCATAATTCGGTCGTGATCAAGGCTCGCTACGGCATCTAAAGCTGCATCGATCTTGCTAACTAATTGCGCTTGCAGGACCTCGCGATCTTGATCGAGTTCAGGACTGAATCGAACTGCAAACAGCTGAACCAAATACTGGACAATATTTATATTCGCCAACAAAACTTGCTGGAGGTAACCCTGGCTAAATGGGGATCCGGCTTGGCGCAGATAAGCCGCGTACGCACGAATGATTCCGACATTTCGCGCCGAAAGTCCTGCTTTAATAACAAGTCCGTTAAATGGATCGCTATCAACTTCGCCGTGCCAAGTTGCGACAAATGTGCTGCAGAATCTTTCAGAAAGCGAGTCCTGCTCCGGAACTTTGGAGTCATCGAAATTCAAACCGAAGTCATAAACCCAAGCAACAGGCTTGCCCTTGCGGCGTAAGTCATATGCTCGCTCATCAATTACCTCGACACCAAGATCATGAAGTATGGGCAGAACTGTTGAAAGTGTGATGGAACGATCAATTCGGTAAATCGTGAAGCGCCTGGTTCCATCTTCAGGCGAATTAGGCGTGTACATCGAGACTTTGATGGCACCTGGTGCTTGGGATTCAAGTAACTCAAGAATCTTTAGGTGTGAAACTGCGTCGCCGGCTGGAACATCTTCCTTGAATGACTCTGGAAATGAATCACCCCAAGTCCGAAGTAATCTCACCGAATCTTCTTCACCAACTTGCTCAACCAAAGACTCAGCAAAGTCGTCTTCCCAGAATCTTGTTGCATCTGCAAGATCAGTTTCGAGTTGCTCTAGATCGATTTCTGGGAGGTTCTTACCCAGCGGTTTCAAAACTACAAAATGAAGTCTTGCTAAAACTGATTCCGAAACTCGGGCTGTGTGTTCAATCGAAGTTGCGCCATACGCCTGCAACAAAATTGCTTCCATGCACAGTCGCACTTCGGTCGTATAGCGATCCCTAGGGAAGTAAACCAAAGCAGAGACGTATCGACCAAAAACTTCTGTGCGAGTAAACACGCGCACTTGCCTTCGCTCTTGCAATTGTAAAACTCGACGGGCTACATCTTCCAATTCCTCAGTTGAGATTTGGAACATCTCATCGCGCGGATATGTTTCAAGGAATTGCATTAAGTCTTTGCCGCTATGGGAATCTCGGCCAAGTGCCATAGATGCGGTGACATCTGCAACTTTGCTGGAAAGCACAGGAATGTTGGTGACTGACTGGTTGTAGGCAGCAGACGAGAAAAGTCCTAAAAATCGGTACTCTCCAATTTGATTGCCCGATGCATCTACTCGACGGATTCCGACGTAATCCAAGAAAACGGGGCGATGAACGGTAGAACGCATTCGCGCTTTTGTCACAACCATTAACGACGAAATTGACGAGTGATCCTGTTCGTTCTTACTTATTGGGTTTCCATCATTTGGGTTACGCAAGGTCCCAAGCTCAGAACCGCTAACTCTGGATAAAACGTTTTTAGTTAGGTCATAGTCGGCATAGCCCACGAAAGTGAAGTGGTTTTCAGTTAACCAGTTCAAGAATTCAATAGCCTCGCGGCGCTCTCTGTCACTAACTCCAGCTGCGGTTTCGATTTCAGAAATAACGCTAGCCAGTTTGGCTTGCATGGCAGGCCAGTCTTCGACAGTTGCTCGGACGTCTGCGAGTACTTGCTGAATTCTTGCCTCAATTACTGCTAAGTCAGCAGAGTCAGATTCACGGTCAATCTCTACACTGATCCAAGATTCTTGAATCGCACCATCTGGAGCTGGTTCTCCTGGCAAAACATCGTGATCCAAGATTTCGAGTAGTTCACCCTGTTGGTCGCGCTTTACCCAAAAACGTGGATGAATAACAACGCGAATTGATCGACCTTGTTGCGAAATCTCGGCTGAAACTGAGTCGACCAAAAACGGCATGTCATCGGTGACAATTTGAACAACACTGTGAGGTGTTTCCCAACTATCTGAATCCAGATTTGGGGAAAGTGCTTGAACTTTTGATTTTCCAGGAGTTCGACTTTGGCCTAACGCAACGTGGGACTTAATCAGACCCTCTAAGTCGCGAACTTCAGTGCCAACCAGATCCTCAGGTGCTACCAAATCAAAGTAACGGGATACGACAGCCGTTAGGTCTTTGGAAATGGACTTTTCAACTCGTGAAATTAACTCGTCACGAGCCTCTTCCAAGCGACGCGATCCGCGCGAAGTCACCGACACTTTGAAAAGCCTCCCCGGGTCACACTCGAAGCGTGAACACCTCATAACCCTACCAATTCAAGGTCTGACATAGTTTGGGTGTGAGCATTTCTTGGCTGCGAAGTCCCGAAGGCCAAATGGTCATCCTGGTTGCTAGGGATTTCGCTGATCCGCTGATGGCCATTC
>CANLIF010000059.1 GCA_947491175.1 Actinomycetota bacterium | reverse complement strand
GCCGCTTGCTCTACCAAGCTGAGCTACCCCGGCTTAAAACCGTGCGTAAACACGGCCTTCGAGCCCCCTGTCAGAATCGAACTGACGACCTCTTCCTTACCAAGGAAGTGCGCTACCACTGTGCCAAGGGGGCCAGTCTTTTCTTCAAGCTGCGCGTTTCTGCGCCCCGTTAGCGTATCGAATACCTACCGTTACAGGGAAATTGAGCCCAAATGGCATCCCTGGCGATAATCTCGCCCTATCTTGATGCTCCCAATTTCCGCATGAATACTACGATTAATAAAACCTTCGAAAAATCAGGAGAATCAAATGGCTTCATCTCAGGAAAATTTGAGCGTATCGGTCCAAGACCAGGATGATCAGCTCGGCATTCTGCAACGCCGCCGGATCGAGGCCAATATCATCTCCCCGATTTACCAAATCATGAAACGAGAATTGGGCCAGGAGCGGGCCTCTGACATTATTCGGGAGGCAATTACCGAAGATGCGCACAAAGCCGGCGCTCGTTTTGCCGCAAGTGAACCTAATGGCGCAAACCTGTTGACGTTCATAGCGATTCAAGACCTCTGGAAACAAGATGATGCTTTGGTGACTGACGTCATCGAAGAATCCGAAGAGGTTTACACCTACGAAGTAAAGCGCTGTGCTTATGCCGAGATGTATCAAGAAATGGGATTGGCAGAAATTGGCAATCTGCTTTCTTGCACTCGCGATTTCGAATTCATAGTTGGTTACGATCCATCGATCGAAATCACTAGAACTAAGACGATCATGGGTGGAGACTCACATTGCGATTTCCATTACGTTCGTAAAGCTCAGGCATGACATCTCCTCAGATTGATTCCGCTCGGCTCTGGAAATCACTTGAAGAAATTTCAGTATTCGGTGAAACACCTGCTGGCGGACTCCATCGCCTAGCAGCATCCACCGAAGATGGTCAGGCTCGTGACTACGTTGTTGCGGCCGCACGTGAACTTGGTTGTACTGTCCGCATTGATGCTCTTGGCAATACATTCATGCGCCGGAGCGGAACTGATCCAAGCGCAAAAGCAATTCTGATTGGATCACATTTAGATTCTCAGCCACTTGGTGGAAAGTATGACGGCATCTACGGCGTCATGGCAGGACTTGAATTACTTCGCGTACTCCACGAATCAAACATGCAAACCAAGCACCCAATCGAAGTAGCGGTTTGGACCAATGAGGAAGGTGCTCGCTTTGCGCCCGCCATGATGGGTGCAGCTTACTTCGCTGGAAAGTTCACTGCTGAAGAACTATTAAGTCGGAAAGATGTCGACGGAATTGAATTAGGTAAGTCTCTAACCGAAATCGGGTACGCCGGAACTGACGACATTTCTCCCGTTGAGCACAAGGCTTACTTTGAAATCCACATTGAACAAGGGCCGATTCTGCAAGATGAAAACTTGCAAATTGGAGTCGTGACTTTAGTTCAAGGTATGCGCTGGTTCCGGATCGGAATTACTGGCCAAGCAGGTCACACCGGAACTTACCCAATGGAGACGCGTCGCGATGCCTTAGTTGCAGCTTCACATTTAGTTAAAGCGGTCCAGCAGATCGGCTTGGGTCAACCCCAAACTGGTCGAGCCACTGTTGGGCATCTGGTGGTAACACCAAACTCCCCCAACGTGATTCCTGGTCATGTTGAGTTGATGGTCGAGTTTCGCAATCCAGAAGTTGCAGTTCTAGATGTCATGACGGCTTCGCTGAATCAGGCGCTGACGGAAATTGAGACTAAGCACGGAGTCGAAGTAGTCAGCAAACAGGAACTTGATTCTGCAACTATTGACTTCACCCCAGAACTAATTGAAATCGTTGAGCAAGCAGCATTAGCTTGCGGCAAGACATCAAAGCGGATGATATCTGGCGCCGGACATGATGCCTGCCAGCTTTCGGCGGTAATGCCAACCACAATGATTTTCATCCCGTGTGACAAGGGAATTAGTCACGCCGAAAACGAGGCAATCACTCAAGAATGGGCTGCAGATGGCGCTCAGGTTTTGGTGGAAACTGTTCTCGCGCTTGATTTGAAATAGGTCAATAAACAAAGAAAGCGCCAGATCCCGTCGGATCCAGCGCTTTCTGGTGGCAGATAGTGGGTTCGAACCACTGTAGCTTTCGCGACGGATTTACAGTCCGCTCCCATTGGCCGCTCGGGCAATCTGCCATTTGTCGCCCGAAGGCAACTTAGTAAGGATAGCGAGCAAAAGGGCATAAGTGCCAATCGGCAATTGCTTAAAAGGAATCCATAATGTGTCGATTGCCACGATCAAAGGTTAAATAGTTCCAAGTCCAGTCGGCCATTGTGCCAATCTTGTTTCGGCCACCCAAGATGTAAAACAAGTGCAACCAGAGCCAAGCCAGCCAGGCAATCGGACCTGAAATTCGAATGCTTTTAACTTCAACAATCGCTTTGTGGCGTCCAATTGTTGCCATCGAACCCTTGTCTTTGTATTTAAAGTTTTTAAGTGGTTCAGAATGAGTCAACGACTGAATCTGCTTTGCTAAGAATCTTCCCTGTTGCATCGCAACTGGGGCAACCATAGGAAGTGGGTTTCCGTTGTCTCCCACTGCGCCAGCGATGTCACCAATTGCCCAGACGTTTTCGTAGCCCGTTACTTGCAAGGTGCTCTCGACATCGATTCGACCTCTAGTGATTGGTAGGTGCAAGAGATCCATTGCTGGGACACCCTTAACACCAGCAGCCCAAACCGTAGTGTTGGCCGGTATCACAGTTCCATCTAGCGTAAGGATTGAGTCAGGCAAAACTTCTTTGACTGAAGTATCCGTAAGAACCGTTACGCCTAATTTCTCTAAGTCTTCGCGAGTCTTCTTTGAAAGAGACTCAGAGAACGAAGGTACTAGTCTTGGACCCGCTTCAATAATCGATACTCGAACTCGATTTGCTGCATCAGCATAATCTGAGCGAAGTGGGCCTCGAACCAGTTCAGCAAATGCGCCCGCCATCTCAACGCCAGTGGGACCGCCGCCAACGATTGCAATATCAAGCTTGTCCTGATTACCTTGTCTGCACATTTCTTCATATGAGCGCATAACTTCGGAACGAATTGTGAGGGCTTCGCCTACAGTTTTCATGCCGAGTGCATTTTCTTTCACCCCGGCTATTCCAAAGTCTGCAGTTGTTGAGCCCATGGCAATTACTAGGTGGTCATACTTAATGACATGGCCATCAGCCAGAGTTAGTTCGCTCGCCGCAGCATTTAACTTTTCTGGAGTTCCCATCCGAAACTGAACATTAGTTTTGCGTAATGCGCCACGAATTGGATACGCAACGTGATCAGCGGCAAGTCCCGCGGTCGAAACTTGATAAAGCAGGGGAAGGAAGGTTTGAAAATTATGGCGATCAATTAGAGTCACGTTTGCAACTTTTGAAAGTGCGCGAGCGGCAGTTAATCCGCCAAATCCAGCACCAAGAATCACAACTTCCGGCTTTTTCATGTTCACCTCACTCGCTGTTTGTCCAGCACGTTAAGACTAGTCCCCAAAACCTGGTCTTGGAACTGAGCTCATCAAGGTCTGACTAAATCCGCCATCTGCAACGATGTCCGCGCCGGTTACGTAACGGGCACGATCACTTGCCAAAAATGTAACTATGTCCGCAATATCTTTAGGTTTAGCAACTCGACCAATTGGGACAGCTCCATCACGTCGTTGTGCAACATCTCCAACTTGGTAATACGCCTCCGTCATCGGTGTGCGAACTAGACCTGGGCTCACGGTGTTACTACGAACGCCTTGGGGCCCAAGCTCAAAGGCTAGTTGTTTAGACATGATTACAACTCCCGCTTTGCTGACACTATATGCGCCACTTGACCCCTGCGGGTTGGTGCTTGAAATAGATGCCACATGAATCATTGCGCCATTTCCAGAAGCAACGAGATGGGGCGTAAAGCTTCGAGCCATCAAGAAATAGCCCGTTAGATTAACGCTTAACAAATCATTCCATTCAACTGTTTTTAAGTCAGCCAATGCACCTGGTCGAACTAAGCCAGCGGCGTTTACCAAAATGTCGCAGTTCTTAACAGAAGTAGCTACCGAGTTGATAGCCGCTTCGTCGGTAACGTCACACACATACCCGGTTGCACTGCCACCGGTCTGGTTGATTTCAGCAACTGTCGCATCAACTAACTCGCCTGCTCTATCAAGGACATTGCAATGCACACCATTTGCCGAGAGTTCGAGTGCAATCGCTTTACCAATACCACCACCAGCTCCGGTAATAACTGCGGCACGATCCGAGAGTCCTAACCAGTCACTCATGAAGAGACTGATTCCGTTTGCACTTCGGCCATGATGCTTAATGCTGTTTTGGTGTGTTCAACTTGGTCCAACCAGATCGGCCGCAAAATATCAATGCGCCATTCCTTTTCTTGCAGTTTTTCAAGTGGCCCAGCAATACTTCGGTATCCACCGGCTTGTTCATGGAGGCGAACCATTTCAAGTGCAATCTTTGCCTGAATCAAATAAATAGGTGGTTGCGGTCCGCGGGCTCCGATCATTCCGATCAAGTAAAACTTCTCTAATCCAATCGGAACAATTGCAGCTCCGACCCGGAGTGGAACTCCTTCTTGTCGTTCAATCAAATCCTCGGACAAAAACGGAAGTGAGGCATGGAAACCAGTTGCATAAAGAATCGTGTCGTATTCCTTAGCTGTACCGTCGCTGAAGTGCACTGTTTTGCCATCAAATCTTTCGATACCCGGCTTAACTGCAATACGTCCATGATGAATCCAGTACAGAAGTAACTGATTTACAACTGGAGGTCCATCTGCCAAAGTGCGATGATCTGGTGCAGGCATACCTGGATAGTTCTCGTGAGTACCAACAGACAATCGAATCATTAGTCGAGCAATTAAGTCTTGTTCTTCGAACGTGAATTCCTGCATCCAGCCAAGTTCGGCTCGTGGCACACCAAAGAAAGTTTTTGGCTGGAAGAAATGTCCACGTCGGATCACGATGTCGGTTTCAAAATGATTTTGCGCTGCGTCTACCGCTAAGTCACATCCTGAGTTACCAGAACCAATGACTAGAACCCGGTTCCCATCGATATCTTTGGTATTTGTGTAGCTGCCAGAGTGAATTGTCTTACCAGTGAATTCACCGGGAAACTCAGGGCGCTTTTCATCCCATAAGTGGCCGTTGGCTACGAATACACCGTCGTAGTTACTAGTCTTACCGTCACTTGTGGTTACGCTCCATCCAGCTGACCCGGTCGGTCCTTCGGTTGGCAATGGCTCTACTCGATCAACGGAAACACCAAAAGTTACATACTTCTTTAAATCAAACTCTTGCGCAAAGTCTTCAAAGTATTTCAACATCAATTTACGGCTTGGAAAAATTGGCCAGTCTTCTGGCATTGGATGGCCGTCATAACCAGTTACTTTGCTGGATGTAATTAGGTGCAATGCTTCGTAGTCTGTGTTCCAGTGTCCACCAACTTCCTGAGTTCGCTCAAAGCAATCAAACTCAAGGCCAGCATCGACCAAAGTTTTCATCGATGCCAAACCAGCTGGGCCAGCGCCAATTACGCAGTATCTACTCATCGCTTCATCTCCATTTCGAATAAGTTATTCATTAAAGGTCTCTCAAATAGTTCATTTATTTCAACTTCACTAAACGGCTTCATAAACTCTCGAACTGAGGCCTGAATGTGGCCATTCCAAATTTCAATCGCTTGACTGGCGTTTCCTTCTTTTATTGCTTTGAGTAATTTTTCATGTCTTGAAATCAACTCTTTATGATCTGAGTCGTCGTATTTAATTCCCAAGAATCGCACAAATACGCCAATGTCCACTGCAGTCTGCTCAAACATTTCGGTAATCCGGGGCAAGGCGCCCAAGGCAATTAGAGCCGACTGGAAATCCAAATCTAGTGAAATCATTCGATTTGCATTTCCACCTACAGCAGTCCGCATTGCTTCCAATTTCTTAGTGACTTTTCGCACATCTAGTTCGGTTTCCAAACTCAATTGAGATGCATGGGTTACTGCAATTGAACCCATTGACATTCGCATCGCATAGACCTCAAGTACGTCATCAAAATTTGGCGCAGCAACGATGGCTCCGCGATTTTTTCGATGCTCGACTAAACCTTCAGTTGCCAAAATTCTTATAGCTTCGCGAATGGGACCACGAGACGTTTTGAATGACTCTGACAGCTCCTGTTCAATTAGCCGATCCCCAGGGTGAAGTTTGCCCACCAGAATCGCATCTCGAATTTGTTCAGCCAGCAACTCTGCTGTGCTCTGGCTTTCAATGGCTTGAAATGTCATCGCATTACATCCGCGCCAGAAATCACGATGGTTTCTCCATCTACGAAGCCAGCTTTAGTTGGATCGGAAAGCAACCACACCCACTCAGCAATTTCTGACGGCTGAGCAACGCGACCGATTGGAATTGACTTGGCTGCTTCCTCCATGCGACCGGTCGCGGCATTTCCTGGAGTTGCAACCCAGCCAGGTGCAATTCCATTAACGCGAATACCTTTTGGTGCAAGTTCAAGTGCGAGAGATTTAGTGATCATGATGACTGCCGACTTCGAAGCGCCATATAGAAGTTGTCCGCGTGAGACTGTGAAGCCATCAACGGATGCGAAGTTAACCACTGCGGAACCGGACGCCATGTAGGGAACGCAAGCAGCAGTCACATTCAGAACGCCTAGTACATTCACATCAAAAATAAAACGGAAATTTTCTTCAGTGAATGTTTCAAGCGTTGTTGGCGGAAAAACTCCTGCGATGTTTGCCACTGCATCAATCTGGCCGCCAGCTGAAGTAATTGCTGGAGCTAAAGCGGCTTCTAGTGATTCTCGGTTTCGCACATCGGTCTTAACCCAATGCAAGTTTGCAGATTTGATTCCAGGGTTATCGGAGACATCGACAGCTATCACTTGCCAGTCCCGCTCGAGGTAAAGTTCAGCCGTAGCTCGACCCATTCCACTGCCAGCACCTGTGATTACTGCAGTTCCCATGAATACTCCTAAATTGTCAACAATCTACAATTCTGAACAATACGCAGACTCCGCTAGTGGGTCAAGGCCTTTTGGAAAAATCTTTAGATCTGGGCAGCCACCTCAACCAAACTGATTTATCCAGCCCAGTAAAGTGGACTCAAATATCCAGTTTCTAGTGAGGTAACCAAATGGCTGATTCCAGTATGGACATTGTGAGCAAAGTAGATCGCCAGGAAGCCGACAATGCCCTCGGCCAAGCCGCTAAAGAACTTGCCACCCGCTTTGACTTCAAGGGAACTGAAACATCAATTGAATGGAAGGGTGAGCTTGGCGTCGAGATTACCTCTAGCACCGAGGATCGTGCCAAAGCAGCACTTGAAGTTTTCCGCGAGAAATTGATTAAGCGTGGAGTGAGTCTAAAGTCCTTCACTGCGGGCGACCCACGGGTTTCTGGAAAGGACTACAAGATCAACGGTGATTTCAAGGCAGGCATCAGCCAGGAGCAAGCCAAGAAAATCGGCAAGATCATTCGAGATGAAGGTCCAAAAAACGTAAAGACCCAGGTGCAAGGTGAAGAACTTCGCGTGACTGGAAAAAGTCGCGATGATCTTCAGCAGGTACAACAACTGCTTAGTGAATCTGATCTAGATTTCGCAGTTCAATACACGAACTATCGCTAACTATTTTTTGCGACGCCCACTTGGCGGTTCGTCTT
>CANLIF010000058.1 GCA_947491175.1 Actinomycetota bacterium | reverse complement strand
TTGCCGTCTGGCTTGTGGAATGAAATCCGGTGGTAAGCACCTGGGCGTTCGCGGTCTTCTAATTCAGCTTGTGCGACTGCAGTCCGGAAAGTTACATCCCAAAGTGTTGGCGCTTCACTCTGGTAAGCCTCACCGCGCGAAAGATTGTTTAGGAACATGCGCTGCGAAACTGCTCGAGCTTGCGTATCAATTGTTTGGTAGGTCAACTTCCAGTCAACACTGGTACCTAGCCGGCGCCATAGTTCTTCGAAAGCTTTTTCATCTTCAACTGTTAACTGTTCACAAAGTTCGACGAAGTTCCTGCGGGAAATCGCGATCTGGTCTTTGCCTGGTTCACTCGGTGGCTGAAAATTTGGCTCATATGGAAGTGAGGGATCACAACGTACGCCAAAGTAGTTTTGCACGCGCCGTTCAGTTGGCAGCCCATTGTCATCCCAACCCATTGGATAGAAAACCGACTTGCCATTCATTCTTTGGTATCGCGCAACGCAGTCAATGTGTGTGTAAGAAAAAACGTGACCAACGTGCAGCGATCCACTTACAGTCGGCGGGGGAGTATCAATACTGAAAACATTTTCCCGAGTTGCGCTGCGATCAAATGAATAGGTTCCTGCTTTATCCCAGGTCTGCATCCACTTTGATTCCAAACCGTCAAGTGTTGGCTTTTCAGGCATTCGTTGCGCGCTCATGATCCCTAATCCTAGACAATCAAAGACAATTAGAATGAATCCATGACTTTGCCCGAAATCCAAGAACTGTTGCGCGTTGAAGAGGTCTTGGAATCTCGCTGGCCAGAAACCAAAATCGAACCAAGTCTGGATCGAATCAGCCATTTAATGACGCTTTTGGGCGACCCGCAATTTGCGTATCCAGTGATTCACGTAACTGGAACGAATGGAAAGACTTCAACGGCTCGGATGATCGAGTCATTACTAAGTTCAATGGGCTTAAAAACGGGTTTGGTTACCAGTCCACACCTACATCAAGTAACCGAGCGGATTCGACTAAGTGGCGCACCAATTCCAGCTGAAAAGTTCGTTGAGATTTACGACGAGCTTGAGCCCTACCTGGCAATCGTTGACAGTGAAAGTTTGGCCAATGGCGGTCCCGCAATGTCTTACTTCGAAGTGCTCACCGGAATGGCCTTCGCAGCATTTGCGGATGCGCCGGTCGATGTTGCTGTTGTCGAAGTTGGAATGGGTGGCGCGTGGGATGCAACCAACGTTGTCGCGCCGCTAGTTAGCGTTGTTACACCAATCGGTCTGGATCATACGGACTACTTGGGAGACACCGTTGAAAAGATTGCAATTGAAAAATCTGGAATCATAAAGTCTGGTTCGATAGCAGTGCTCTCGTATCAAGATCCTGGCCCAGCTGAAGTTTTATTAGCGCGCGCAGCCACAGTCGATGCCATGGTCGCTCGACAAGGTGTTGAATTTTCAGTTCGGGATCGCGCACTAGCTATCGGTGGCCAAGTATTAAACCTTGATGGCCTTAATGGTTCCTATGACGAAATTCTTTTGCCATTGTTTGGCGCACACCAAGCAGCAAATGCCTCAGTGGCATTAGCTGCAGTTGAAGCGTTTTTTGGTGGCACTCTAACTTTGGATATTGATGCCGTACGCGAAGGCTTTGGTTCCGTTACTTCGCCAGGCAGATTAGAAATTGTTCGCCGAAGCCCAACCGTAATTGTCGATGCCGCACATAACCCACATGGCGCAGCAGTGTTAGCAACTGCGCTCGAAGAATCATTTACTTTCGAGCAAGTAATCGGCGTGATCTCGGTTATGGCAGATAAAGATGTGATTGGTGTGTTGCAGGCACTCGAACCAGTTATGACAGATGTTGTTGTTACTTGGAACGGAGCTCAGCGCGCAATGTTGGCTACCGAAATTGCAGAGTTAGCAAATCAAGTATTTGGCGAAGATCGGGTACATGTTGAATCGAATCTGACAAGTGCAATTGATCGCGCGATAGCAATGGCAGATGACGCCGGCTTGAATGGCGTTGGGGTAGTTGTAACTGGTTCGGTTGTCACAGCGGCAACGGCACGAACAATTATGGGTAAGACCAATACCTAGTGGAGATGACAGTCAAATGAAGGTAATGGGTAGTGCAATTTTGGTGTTTGAAGCGATTGTCTTAGGGCTATCAATTCCAATTTCTGTGGTTATTTACGACGTTGATAAGGCCCTGGCGTTGTGGAGCACATTCCTATTGATGATCCTTTGCATTTTGGCCGTAGGAGGCGTTCGCCACGATAAGCGAGCAGCTATAACAACGGGAATCGTGGTTCAGGCCATCATCATAGCCGTTGGAATTTTCGTTAGGCCACTACTTTTTCCAGGGGTTCTGTTCCTTTTGATTTGGGGATTGGCCTATGTAATGAATAACAAAGTTGACGAGGCAAAGGCAGCCCGAGAAAACCTTTAAGATTAAGAACATGTCTGAACGTACCCTTGTCCTAGTAAAGCCAGATGGCGTCGAACGCGGTCTTATTGGCGAAGTAATTTCCCGCATTGAACGCAAAGGCTTCAAAATCGTTGCCTTAGAAATGCGCACGTTAGAGCGCTCAATTGCTGAAACTCACTATGCCGAGCATGTCGATAAGCCTTTCTTTAAAGACTTAGTTGACTTCATCAGCGGCGGACCACTAGTGGCAGCTGTTATTGAAGGCAACGAAGCTATTGCGGCCTGGCGAACCATGATGGGTGCCACAAATCCTGTTAACGCTGCCATGGGAACCATTCGCGGTGACCTAGCTACTGAAACACAACTAAACGTTTCGCATGGATCAGATTCACTAGAGTCTGCTGCGCGCGAGATTGCACTATTTTTCCCAAAACTGTAAAGGGTTAAAGATGACGGTCCAGTCTGTATTTCCGGCACTGGAACAGTTATTGCCTCGGGTGCAAAAACCTGTTCAATATGTAGGTGGCGAACTTAACGCTGTCGTAAAGCCATGGGAAGACACCATCGTACGTTGGTGTCTGATGTACCCCGACGCTTACGAAGTAGGTATTCCAAACCAAGGCGTTCAGATTTTGTACGAAGTACTTAATGAACGTGCCGACACTTTGTGTGAACGCACTTACGCAGTTTGGCCTGATCTTGAAAAACTGATGCGGGAAAACGGGGTACCACAATTCACAGTTGATGCCCATCGTCCAGTTGGGGCCTTCGACGCACTTGGCGTTTCCTTTGCCACTGAACTGGGCTACACCAACATGCTTACTGCAATTGATTTAGCTGGCATCCCACTGCACGCTGTTGACCGCGACGAAACTCACCCGCTAGTTATTGCTGGTGGCCATGCTGCGTTTAATCCTGAAGCGATTTCCATGTTCATTGATGGCGCAGTTCTTGGTGATGGTGAGCAAGCAGTCCTTGCGATAACTGACATCATTTCGGATTTCAAAACCCAGGGCAGTCCAGGCGGACGCGATGAACTTTTGATGCGCTTGGCAAAATCTGGCGTGATGTATGTTCCTGCGTTTTACGATGTTGAATATTTAGAAGACGGCAGAATCCGTCGAGTTTCCCCAAATCGCCCAGGTATTCCATGGCGAGTAGCCAAGCACACCGTTATGGACCTAGATGAATGGCCATATCCAAAAGCGCCGCTTGTGCCAATTGCAGAAAGTGTTCACGAACGCATGAGCGTGGAAATTTTCCGTGGTTGTACTCGCGGTTGTCGCTTTTGCCAGGCCGGCATGATCACCAGGCCAGTGCGTGAACGTTCTATGACCACTATTGCGGACATGGTTGCAAACGGTTTAGAAAAGACGGGCTATGAAGAAATCGGCCTGCTTTCGCTTTCTAGCGCAGATCACTCTGAAATTGCCGAGATCGCAAAGGGTTTAGCGGATAGATACGAAAATACCCAGACTTCGCTATCACTTCCAAGTACTCGAGTGGATGCTTTCAACATCGACTTAGCAAATGAACTTTCTCGCAATGGCCGCCGCAGCGGATTAACTTTCGCCCCCGAAGGTGGCAGCGAGCGCATCCGTAAAGTCATCAACAAGATGGTCACCGAAGAAGATTTGATTCGCACGGTTACCGCAGCGTATGCATCTGGTTGGCGGCAAGTGAAGCTGTACTTCATGTGTGGGTTGCCAACTGAAGAGGATGAAGACGTATTACAGATTGCGCGATTAGCGCACGAAGTAATCAAAGCGGGACGTGAGGCTTCCGGCCGCAAAGACATTCGTTGCACGGTCTCGATTGGTGGGTTTGTGCCTAAACCGCACACGCCATTCCAGTGGGCGGCGCAACTTGATCACGAAACAACAGATTCTCGTCTTTACAAATTGCGTGATGCGATTCGTCAAGACCGGGAATTTGGAAAGTCAATCGGCGTTCGTTACCACGATGGCAAGCCAGGTGTAGTTGAAGGTTTGTTATCTCGTGGCGATCGTCGAGTTGGCAAAGTTATTGAACAAGTTTGGCGGGACGGTCAGCGATTTGATGGCTGGAGCGAACACTTCTCGTATGACAAATGGATGGCAGCTGCTGAAATTGCATTCGCAGATGAACCAGTAGACGTTAACTGGTACACCATCAGAGAACGCGACTTGTCAGAAGTTCTTGCCTGGGATCACTTAGATTCCGGTCTTGACAAAGAATGGCTTTGGGACGATTGGCAAGATGCGCTATCCGAAGTTGAAGTTGATGACTGTCGCTGGGTTCCGTGTTTTGATTGCGGAGTTTGTGATCACATGGGAACTGAAATTCAAGTTGGTCCAACTAACGCAGTGATGCTTCCGATGCCAACGATTCCTTCGCGGGTAGTTGCAACTAGTGGCACGTGATCGTGATCCTGGCCGCGAGATAATTCCAGCGGTTCAAAAGTTAAGAATCCAGCACGCTAAACGGGATCGACTTCGTTTCACATCACATCGCGATTTCCAACGAGCTTTCGAGCGCGCTTTAAAGCGGGCTGGGGTGCCGATGGCTTACAGCGCTGGTTTCTCGCCACATCCAAAAATTTCTTACGCCAATGCGGCTCCAACTGGAGTAGCTAGTGAAGCCGAGTATGTCGAAATTGGCGTCGTGCAGTTTGTAGACCCAGAAAAACTCTTAGCGGTGTTAGATGAAGTCTTGCCTCCTGGCCTTGATATCTTGGCGGTAGTCGAAGCTCGCACTCCAGATTTCGTGGCTCGCTTAGAAGCCAGTCACTGGAGAATCGAACTTCCTGGCACGCCGGTGGCCACTCTCGAGCAGGCAGTGGAGTCTTTTATGTCCAGTTCTGAAGTCTTGGTGGAACGGATGACCAAGTCAGGAATTAGAACCTTTGACGCCAGAACCGCGGTAATTCGGGCAAATGTGGAGTCTGGCGCTGACTGTGGCATACTTCAAGTAGTTGTTCGGCATGGCGTGCCAGCTGTTCGACCAGACGATGTTCTGGCAGCTCTGAAAAAAGTTGCAGACTTCGCCCAGGAGATCCCACCTCGGGTAACTCGACTGGCGCAAGGTCCTTTGCTTGAAGACGGTTGGTCCGTGGGTGATCCTTTCACCTTGGATCGTGAAGCCACACAAGCTTGAGCCCTACATCGTCACTACATAGGCTTATGCGCCCTAGGGCGTGAGTGAACGCAAGACCAGTGCTTCGGCATTGATTTTGTGCGATAGGAGACGACTTTCATGTCGGATAACGAAGTAACATCAGAACCTAAACCACGTCGGCGTGCCGCTGGCCGTCCAGCTGGACCGCCAGTAGATGCGCCTGCTCCCAAGGCAGACAAGGATGACAAATCAGACAAGGCGCCAGCTAAAACTGCTGCCAAAAAGAAGGCTCCTGCGGTAAAGAAAGCACCGATTGCAGTGCCAGTTTTCCAGTCTGCGCCAGTAACCGCTGCGCCTGCGAAGAAAAAGGCTGCTGCCAAGTCTGCCAGCACAGGAGAAACGCTTTCTGTTGCCAAGAAGGGACAGGTCAAGAAGGCTCCCGCTAAAAAGGCTTCCGCCTCAGCGTCTGTAGAGACTTCTGAATCAACACTAAGTGAAAGTTCAGAAGCTGGCGAAGAACGCACTGGTGGTAACAACCGAAATCGTAATCGCAACCGTCGTGGTGGCAAGAACAAGAATCGTGCCAAGACCACTAATGGTGTTGAAAGTTCAGATCAAGAAGAGTCTGCAACAGATGCTTCTGACGAGGATTCGCCTGATTCAACGGAATCATCCGAAGCAGCAACTGCCCGTAAGCGCAGTCGTAAGCGAACTCGAGATACCTCAGACAATGAGTCTGGCTCAACTCGGCTAGATGCCAAGCGCGCTCGCCGACGTGACGGTCGCGATTCAGGTCGCCGACGCGCACCAATCTTGACTGAATCAGAATTCCTTGCCCGTCGTGAAAACGTCGAGCGCGTAATGGTGGTGCGCCAACAAGGTGCCCGAACTCAAATTGCCGTTTTGGAAGACGGAATTGTTGTTGAGCATTACATCAATCAATCAAGTAGCGGATCCCTCGTTGGAAACGTTTATCTTGGTCGGGTCCAAAACGTATTGCCAGGTATGGAAGCAGCCTTCGTTGATATCGGCAAGGGACGAAATGCGGTTCTGTACGCAGGCGAAGTTAACTGGGACGCAGCTGGACTTGATGGCCAGCCAAAGAAAATCGAAACAGCTCTAAAGTCTGGTGATCCAGTATTGGTTCAAGTTACTAAGGATCCAGTTGGCCAAAAGGGTGCTCGACTAACAAGCCAAATTTCATTGCCTGGTCGTTTCTTGGTTTATGTTCCAAACAATCCAATGACTGGAATCTCGCGCAAACTTCCAGACCGTGAGCGCTCCCGACTTAAGACAATTTTGAAGGCAGTTGTTCCGGAAGATGCTGGCGTAATTGTTCGCACCGCATCAGAAGGAGCAACTGAAGAAGAGTTGGGCCGCGACGTAGCTAGATTGGCTGCGCAGTGGACTGACATTGAGGCAAAGTCAAAAACTGCTTCACCTCCAACCATGCTTTATGGCGAGCCAGACATTTCAATCAAGGTAGTTCGAGACATCTTCAACGAAGACGTAAAGAAGTTAATCGTCTCGGGTGCCGATGCTTGGGAGACTGTCGAGCAATACGTAAGTTATGTTGCGCCAGACCTTGCTGATCGTCTCGAAAAATATGTTGGCACAACTGATGTGTTTACTGAGTACCGCGTTGATGAACAAATCGCTAAGGCACTTGATCGCAAGGTTTACTTACCTTCCGGTGGCTCATTGGTTATTGACCGCACTGAAGCAATGACAGTTGTTGACGTTAATACTGGCAAGTTCATTGGTCAGGGTGGCAACTTGGAACAGACTGTTACCAAAAACAACATGGAAGCTGCCGAAGAAATCGTTCGACAACTGAGATTGCGTGACATCGGTGGCATTATCGTTATCGACTTCATCGACATGGTTTTGGAAAGCAATCGCGATCAAGTAATTCGCCGCCTAATTGAATGTCTAGGTCGGGATCGAACCAAGCACCAAGTCGCCGAAGTTACTTCCCTTGGCTTGGTTCAAATGACTCGAAAGCGCATTGGCGCTGGACTACTTGAGGTATTTAGCGAGTCTTGCGATCATTGCCAGGGCCGCGGCGCAGTTGTGAACATGGATGGCCACGACACCTCAAAAACCCCTAAAAGTAAGGGCAAAAGAGGTAGTCACGACCATTCCCACGACAATTCCTCAGATTCAACCTCAGAAAATACCCCCGAAGAGCAAGTCTCGGTTTGACCCTAAGGCCCTTGAGTCCGTAACCTTATGAGGCTTAAGACTTAGGGTTTTCACCCGAAACAAGCATTAGTTCAAGGAGATACCTCGTGTACGCGATCGTTCGTGCTGGTGGCCGCCAGGAGAAAGTTGCCGTTGGCGACCTAATTAGCCTTGACCGCGTTCA
>CANLIF010000057.1 GCA_947491175.1 Actinomycetota bacterium | reverse complement strand
TACGCCGTGGTTGTGTTCGCCCATTCAGTTGATTCGGCGAGTTCATCAGCCTTCTTAATGAGAGATTTCTTAAGGTTGACGGCCTCGGTGCGTCCAGCATCCAAGGTGGTGAAATAGGCACGCCGTGCTTTATCAAATGCGGATCGTGCGTGGCTGAAGCGCTTCCAAAGTTCTTGCTCTTTAGCGCGGTCCGCGTTAGGAAGTTGTTTCCACTGATCCAACAGTTCCTTATACTTTTCGCCAGTGACTTTCCAGGCAGTGGAATTCGCTAGGGATTCAGCATGCGCAACTAATTCCTCCCGCTTAACCAAGGCAGCAGCTTTTGCTTCAGCTTTTTTCGCGCTGGCAGCAGCTTTGTGTTCCTCGAAACCAGCGAGAAGTGAATCTTTCCCCGCCCGAATCTTGTCGAAGTCACCTAACAAATTAGGACTCTCAATTGCCTTATCAATTCGATCAACCAGCGCGGTTATTGATTCCAAGTTTCCTTTGCCGTCTTTTAGGCGCGCAACTGCAAGCTCAATCTCAGAAATTAAATCGTGGTAGCGCTTGGTGAAGAACTCTAAGCCTTCATTGGGTTCACCGGCGGCATACTGGCCAATTTTGGAAGCACCCGATGGACCATTGAGAAATACATTTCCTTCGTCATCTACGTAGCCATACTCGTTGGTGGTTGTCATGACGTATCCTTTTGTTCGGGTCCCACATGGGCTCTTGGTGTGCTATTTCAATTATGGCGTAGTTGAAGCACTACTTATAACGACTGCTTGACTTGGAAGTCCATCAGTGAAACCTTCCAAAACCCCCGCAGATGCAACGTTATCGATGACATCTAAACCTGTTGTTATCTGCCCCCAAACTGAATAATTCGGCGGTAGCGGTGAATCCTGGTAAACCAAAAAGAATTGGCTACCGTTGGTATTTGCGCCGCTGTTCGCCATCGCAACCGTGCCGCGAGGGTAGATGTAGTTGCCATCAGCACCTGCAGTCGGCAAATTTTCATCTGCAAAACTGAATCCTGGTCCGCCACTGCCGTTTCCGGCTGGATCACCACACTGCAGCACATAGATGCCTTGGGTAGTTAGTCGGTGACATGAAGTGTTGTTATAGAAGCCTTGATTTGCGAGCCAAGCAATCGTGCCCACAGTTGTTGGCGCAGCAGACTCAGTTGAAAATTTGATCACACCGCAGTTTGTTTCGAGCACGAATTCACTGGCGGTTGGAAGATCTGTAGTTGCACTTCCATAAGTGATATTGTCCGCGCGCACACTTCCTGGTTCTTCACAACCAGGTATCGGGGCGTTAGTAGAGATGGTTATCGGGGTCGTTGCAGAGCTGGAGCTTGCATTTGGGTCGGCAAGTATCTGATCTGCTTTGTTGCTCTGATAAGAAGAAAAACCAATTAAGCCAGCAAGCGACAGCCCTAGAACCACAACAGTGATAAATCGACTTCTGATCCTGCGATGGGCGCGACGTTCTTGCTGGCGCGCAAATTTTGCTCGGGCTAATTCTCGTTCTCGTTTTGAAGGCACAACCCATCATCCTACGGTGCCCTAGAAACAGGCAAATTCGAGGTATCGTTGATTAATTCCTAGTTACGGGTAGTGGTTATGTTAGTTAAAAGTTTTGGTGCAGGTCCATGGCAGACCAACTGTTATGTAATAGCGCCCAGTGCAAATTCCGAGTGCATCATCCTTGATCCTGGATTAGGCAGTGCCCCGGGGATCAAAGAGATCATTTCTGAGCACAACCTCAAGCCAATTGCCACCATGTTGACTCATGGCCACATTGATCACATGTGGTCGATCTTCCCAGTTGCAACAGGTTATGGAATCCCGGCTTACATCCACGGCGCTGATCGATTCTTACTTAATGATCCAGGCGCAGGTGTTTCTATCGAAACTAAAAATGCACTTATGGAAATGATGGCAACTGACGATGTGTTCGCAGAACCTGAAGACACTAGGGAAGTCACAGACTTAATGACAATGGAGTTGGCGGGACTCAAGTTCACAGTCCTACACGCCCCTGGTCACACACAAGGTTCAATCTTGTTTGATTTTGCCGGCGACGTTAACCATGTATTTACAGGTGATGTTTTGTTTGCAGGCGCAATTGGTCGCACCGACTTACCGGGCAGTTCCCCGAAAGACATGGACACTTCCTTGCGAGATGTGGTTTTGAATTTGCCAGACTCTTCGTTGGTTTATCCAGGACATGGCCCATCGAGCAACATGACTATTGAGAAGAGCAGTAACGAATATTTGTTGCGAGTTGCTAAGGGCTTAAGCGCGGTATGACCGAGTTATTTAAGGCTCCCAAGGGAACCTATGATGTAACGCCGCCGTTTTCGGCGCTCTGGCTGGCGGTTCGTGACGCGCTGTCGACACCACCCCGAAATTCCGGATATGGATACATCGAAACACCCATTTTTGAAGACACGGCATTATTCGTTCGTGGCGTCGGTGAATCAACTGATGTAGTTTCCAAAGAGATGTATACCTTCGAAGATAAAGGTGGACGCAGTCTCACGCTAAAGCCAGAGGGTACAGCTGGCGTTCTCCGCGCAATGTTGGAGAGCCGAATGGATCGCGGTGCGTTACCGGCGAAAGTTTGGTACACCGGACCGCACTTTAGATATGAACAACCGCAATCTGGCAGATACCGTCAACACACTCAGGTCGGTGTCGAATCCATCGGATCCTCAGATCCAGCCCTTGACGCTGAAGTAATTTGGATGGCACATCACGCACAACGAAATATCTTAGGTTTGAAGCAAGTTCGGATTCTGGTCAACTCTCTTGGCTGCAAGGAATGTCGTCCTGGCTATCGGAAGACTTTGGTTGATTTTTTGAGTAAGTGTGATTTAGATGAAACAACACGCGCTCGTGCCGAGATTAATCCGCTACGGGTACTGGACGATAAGCGTGATGCAGTTCAGGACCAGTTAAAGGACGCGCCACTGATGCCAGATCATCTGTGCGCTGCTTGTTCTGAACATCATGAAAAAGTTCTTGGTTACCTTGACGTGCTTGGGGTCAAATATGAAAAAGCCCCACGTTTAGTGCGTGGTTTGGACTACTACGTTCGCACCACATTTGAATGTGTTCATGACGGTTTAGGCGCGCAATCTGCAATTGGTGGTGGCGGCCGCTACGACGGCTTAATCGAAACTTTAGGCGGCCCGGCGATTGGTGGGGTTGGCTTTGGTCTAGGTGTGGATCGAACTTGCCTAGCTGTTCAGGCGGAAGGTTTGAAGTTAGTAGACGAATCCAGCACAGATGTATTTCTAATCCCAGTTGGGCAAGAAGCTATTACCAAGGTCGTGGGAATTGCTGGCGACATAAGATCCGCTGGGATTAATGCCGACATTACTTATGACGGTAGGTCGATTAAAGCTGCTATGAAGAGCGCGGATCGCCGCGGCGCAAAGTTCGCGCTGATTATTGGCGAGGATGAGATTGCAAATTCAACTGCGGTGGTGAAAAACCTTGTTGATGGTTCACAAGAAAGCCTGGCGGTAGAATCGCTGGTAAGTGTTTTGCTAGATCGACTCAAATAATCCAATTAAGGAACATTAAATGCTGAGAAATACCAATGCTGGCGCACTCCGTTTAAGTGATGCTGGTTCCCAAGTAACTTTGGCTGGCTGGGTAGGTAAGCGCCGTGACCATGGCGGCATCGCATTTTTAGACTTACGAGACTCAAGCGGGACAGTTCAAGTTGTAGTTCGCGATGAGGCGGTAGCCGGCGAACTTCGATCCGAGTTCTGTCTACAGATTATCGGGACAGTAGAAGCTCGTCCCGCAGGCAATGAAAACGCTGAAATTCAAACTGGCGACATTGAAGTTATTGCAGACTCAGTTGTGGTCCTGAGCAAGAGTGCACCGCTACCGTTTCCAATCGATGACGCAATCACGGTTGGCGAGGAAACACGTCTAAAGTATCGCTACTTGGATTTGCGCCGGCCAGCGGCAGGAAACATCATGCGAATGCGTAGCGATGTTAACCGGTTGGCACGCGATGTTTTACACGAAAGAAATTTTGTTGAAATTGAAACACCAACGCTAACCCGTAGCACTCCTGAAGGCGCACGCGACTTCTTGGTGCCGGTGCGACTGCAACCTGGCCATTGGTATGCATTGCCGCAGAGCCCGCAATTGTTTAAGCAGTTGCTAATGGTCGCCGGCATGGAAAGGTATTACCAAATCGCAAGGTGTTATCGGGATGAAGACTTCCGTAAGGATCGTCAACCCGAGTTCACTCAACTCGATATTGAAATGAGCTTTGTTGAGCAAGAAGACATTCTTGAAGTTGGCGAAGCGATTGTACGAAGTCTTTGGCAAGGTACTTTGGGCTACACCATTGGTGACATTCCTCGCATGACTTATTTTGACGCGATGGATAAGTATGGTTCTGACAAACCAGATTTGCGTTTTGACATTGAACTCTCGGATTGCACCGAATACTTCAAATCGACTGAATTCCGAGTTTTCCAAAATGAATACGTAGGCGCAGTTGTTATGCCTGGTGGCGCTGATCAACCAAGACGTACCTTCGATGCGTGGCAAGACTGGGCAAAGCAACGCGGTGCTAAAGGCTTGGCTTACGTAACTTTTGATGCAGATGGAACTCTTGGTGGACCAGTTGCCAAAAACCTTTCTGACCAAGAGCGGGCGGGACTAGCTACGCGTCTTGGAGCAAAGCCAGGGGATTGTGCATTCTTTGGTGCCGGTGCTAAATCAAGTACGCAACAGCTACTTGGTGCGGTACGTCAAGAAGTAGGCGAGCGTTGTGGCCTAATAGATGAAAGTGCTTGGGCTTTCCTTTGGATCGTTGACGCGCCAATGTTTGAAAAAACTGACGATGGTGGTTGGACTGCAGTCCACCATCCATTTACTTCACCGAATTCGCAATGGATGGATCGGTTTGAAGAAGCTCCTGATCAAGCGCTGGCTTGGGCCTATGACATCGTCTGCAATGGAAACGAAATCGGTGGCGGTTCAATTCGTATTCACCAAAGTGCTGTGCAAGAGAGAGTATTTAGCCTCCTAGGTCTTAGCGATGAAGAAACCCGCGAGAAGTTTGGATTCCTGCTAGATGCCTTTGCTTTTGGCCCACCACCACATGGCGGTATCGCCTTTGGTTGGGATCGAATCTGTATGTTGCTTTCGGGCGCCACGAGTTTGCGAGACGTTATTGCCTTCCCTAAGACGGGGGCGGGCTTTGATCCACTAACGAGTGCGCCAACTCCAATTACAGATCAACAGCGACTTGAGGCTGGGATCGACGCAGATCCGTCTGCGCAAGACGCAAGCGATGACTGATTCACTTTTCGATCAAGAGCCAAGCGGATCACCGCTCGCAGTTCGAATGCGCCCGCGCACTTTGGATGAATTTGTTGGCCAACGAAAGGCAATTGCAAAAGGCAGCCCACTGCATAAACTGTTGCAGCCAACAGATGTTGACACAAAATCATCGGTGATTTTGTGGGGACCACCGGGAACTGGAAAGACAACACTTGCGCAACTTATTGCGCGAGCTGGCTCGGCCAAATTTATGGAACTTTCTGCAATTAATGCTGGTGTGAAAGATGTTCGAGAAGTAATCACCTCGGCGAAAGAAAATAAGTCTCTGTACGGGATTGCCACCGTCCTATTTGTAGATGAAGTCCATCGCTTCAATAAAACTCAACAAGACGCGCTGCTACCTGGAGTCGAGAATGGTTGGGTCACTTTGGTTGCAGCAACAACTGAGAACCCGTCATTTTCTGTTATTGCTCCGCTAATGTCTCGCTCATTGCTAGTAACTCTTTCCGAATTAGATGAACATGAAATTACCAATGTTGTCACGCGAGCAATCTCGGAACCCCGTGGTCTCAATGATGCTGTTTCTTTGACACCAGATGCGCTCGAGATGTTGATACGCCTTGCTGGTGGTGATGCTCGGCGAGCGCTGACGATTCTTGAGGCTGCAGCCGGCGTGGCACTAGGAAATTCTCATGCGGAAATTTCAGTTGATGACATAAGTGCAGCAAGTGATCACAATGTAGTTCGCTATGACAAGGCTGGAGATCAGCATTACGACATCATTAGCGCCTTCATCAAATCCATTCGGGGTTCTGATCCAGATGCTGCGCTGCATTACTTAGGACGAATGCTTCAAGCTGGCGAAGACCCAAGGTTTATTGCCCGACGCCTGATGATAAGTGCCAGCGAAGACATTGGTTTAGCTGATAATTCAATGCTTCAACTCGCCGTTGCAGCGGCGCAGACTGTGGCTCTTATTGGGATGCCAGAGGCTCGAATCACGCTGTCACAGGCAACCATTGCGCTTGCGCTGGCACCTAAATCCAACAGTGCGTACTTGGCAATTGATCGAGCGATCGAAGACATTCGAATCGGGGATATCGGTATCGTGCCAGCTCATCTTCGTGATTCACATTATGCGCGAGCGGGGGATTTGGGCCATGGTGTCGGATATTCATATCCCCATAACGAAACCTCAGGCGTGAGTGAGCAGAAATACTTGCCTGATCCACTAAATCAAGCCAGGTACTACCTGCCAACAGAACGTGGCGAGGAATCCGCCTTAAATCAGATTTGGAACAAGATCCGTTCCATTCTGGGTAGGGATTGAGCCATTACTAACTAAGTTCGTTAGGGTTTAAGGAATACCTAACCAAGTCTAGTTTGATTCACGTTCGTTTAATAGAAAGAGTTGATAGCAGTGGAATCCGCTGAAATTCGATCCAGATTTTTGAACTACTTTGAGTCCAAAGGTCACACGGTCGTGCCTAGCGCCAGTCTGCTACTCGATGATCCGACTCTGCTGTTCGTGAACGCGGGAATGGTTCCATTTAAACCGTATTTTCTTGGTGAGGCAGCGTCACCCTACCCGCGGGCTGTGTCAGCACAGAAAGTCGTTAGAACTTTAGACATTGAAGAAGTTGGCAAGACAACACGGCACGCTTCGTTTTTTCAAATGTGTGGCAACTTTTCATTCGGCGACTATTTCAAGCAAGATGCCATTCCGTACGCTTGGGAACTTCTTACTTCACCAGTTTCTGCAGGCGGGTACGGATTTCCTGAGGACAAGCTTTGGGTAACGGTTTACTTAGATGACGATGAAAGTGTAGACATCTGGCACAAAGTAGTTGGCGTTCCAATGGAGCGAATTCAACGACGTGACATGGCCGACAACTATTGGTCAATGGGCGTGCCAGGTCCATGTGGACCGTGCTCGGAAATCTATTATGATCGCGGACCTGAACATGGTCGAGAAGGTGGTCCAATCGCAGATGAAACCAGATACCTAGAAGTATGGAATTTGGTCTTCATGCAATTCGAACGTGGTGAAGGTCCCGGGAAAGAAAATTTTCCAATCCTTGGTGAGCTTCCATCGAAGAGTATTGACACTGGCATGGGCCTCGAGCGGATGGCCGCATTACTGCAAGGTGTCGACAACATTTATGAAATTGACACCACACGCATAATATTGGATCGCGCCAGCGAGTTAAGCGGTCGAAAGTATGGGTCTGATCCAAAGGCTGACGTTGCATTACGTGTAGTTGCTGACCACGCGCGCACGTGCGCATTCCTGATCGCAGATGGCGTCTTGCCTGGTAACGAAGGTCGTGGATATGTACTTCGAAGAATTTTGCGTCGCGTAGTCCGTAACATGCGGCTTCTTGGTACGAATGAGCCTTCGATGAAGGAGTTGATTGCAGCAAGTATCACGGCAATGGCACCGCAATATCCTGAGTTACTTACCGAGCAAGGACGAATCATGTCGATTGCTGCTGCAGAGGAAGAAACTTTCCTTAGCACCCTAGAACGTGGAACTTCGATGTTTGATTTAGTCGCTTCTGATTTGAAGTCGACAAAGAAGAAAGTTCTTGGCGGTGACTCAGCATTTGCACTGCACGACAC
>CANLIF010000056.1 GCA_947491175.1 Actinomycetota bacterium | reverse complement strand
CTGCGGGCTTTGGATCGCTACCTAGTTCGAAGCAGACCAGTACTTGCTGGTAAATCAACATCGAATTCAGCGCTTTTCTTAAACGCTCGGGGATCAAAACTATCCAGACAAAGCGCTTGGACGATTTTGCAAGCCGCAGCCCAGCGCGCCGGCTTAGCAGGCAAGGTTTCACCCCACACTATGCGGCACTCATTTGCTACGCATTTACTGGAAAATGGCGCGGATGTTCGGGTGGTACAAGAACTTTTGGGGCACGCTTCTGTTACCACCACACAGATTTACACTCTGGTCACTGTTGATCAGCTTCGCGAGGTTTATGCCACGGCCCATCCGCGGGCTCAAGCTCGGTAATTTACTCCAAGTATCGGGCGCGACACCAACGCGAAAACGCCACTGCATCCCAGTGTTTATTGAAAAATGGGCTTAATCTAAACTTGTTGCAACTTCCCCAGCGGCGATTATTTTTCGGTTGACGGAATGTCTGTTGATCACAAGTGTGCTGGGAAGGGTAGTTATGACAGTTCCAATTCCGCAGGATCAGAACATGGTCGATCCATTGTCAGTCTCGGAGCCCATTCCGGCATCGCCTGAAACTTCCGCACAATTGCCAACTAATCACGAAGCATCGGTGACACCGATTGCTACCACTGGTGAAAGTAAATCCGCGGGTCCGGTCCTTGGATTAACTGGTCGCCCGTTGCCAACCTTTAGTGCACCTGGTCCACTAACTAGTCATGGTCCGGCTTACATAATTGCCATGACCAATCAAAAAGGTGGAGTAGGCAAGACCACCACGACGATTAATCTTGGCGCAGCTCTAGCCGAAGCTGGTCGAAAAGTTTTAATGGTAGACATGGATCCGCAAGGGTCTTTGTCAATTGGACTTGGTGTTAATCCTGAAGATTTAGTCGGTAAGCGAACTGTCTATGACATGTTGATGGATTCAAGTGCGGTTCCGGCATCCGATGTTGTATTGCATACCTCAGTACCTGGGCTAGACATCTTGCCTGCCAACATTCAATTGAGTGCAGCTGAATTGCGACTAGCAGGTGAAGTTGCTCGTGAATACGCACTGGACCGGGCATTTGAATCAGTTCGCCCACTGTACGACTACATTTTGATAGATTGCCAGCCCTCACTAGGACTGCTCACAGTAAATGCCCTGACTGCTGCTGACGGAGTTGTCATTCCAATGGAATGTGAATTCTTTGCACTACGCGGTGTTGAAATGTTGCGTGAAACAATTACTAAAGTTCAAGAGCGCCTCAACAATCGCCTAACCATTGATGGCGTATTGCCAACTATGGTTGACGCCCGCACGCTACACACCCGGGAAACAATCCAAGCAGTGCTTGATGCATTTGGAGATTCGGTATTCCACACCACTATTAGTCGAACCGTTAAGTTCCCAGAAACAACCAAAGCTGGAGTTTCAATTATCGAGCAAGCGCCAAATTCATCAGGTGCTCAGAACTATCGAAATCTTGCCTGGGAACTTGTAGCTCGCCTAGAGACCCAAGGCTCGGTTGCTAAGTAATGTTTGCGGCGTCTGCCGAGCCTGACCTAAAGACCGCTGCGCCGGAAGAAACTTCAGACTCATTTGTAGTTTCGCTGGAAGAATTCTCCGGACCTTTTGATGTCCTACTTTCCTTAATTGCAAAGCATCGTTTGGATGTAACTGAACTTTCACTTCACCAGGTCACCGATGATTTTCTTGGATACATCAAGGCGCGTGGGGATGAGTGGACACTGGATGAGGCAACCGAGTTTTTAGTAATTGCCGCAACTTTGCTCGATTTAAAAGCTGCTCGCTTGATTCCTGGTGGGGAAGTAGAAGACGAAGAAGACATTGCTATCTTGGAAGCTCGAGATTTGTTGCTGGCTCGACTTTTGCAATACCGAGCATTTAAGCAAATGTCGGCTGACTTTAAGAGCCTCTTGGCTACTGCAGGTCGTCAGCATCCGCGTGCGACGGGACTAGATGAGAAGTTTGCCAAGTTACTTCCCGAAGTAGAACTTGGAATGAGTCCAGATGATTTTGCTAACTTGGCGGCGCGGGCGCTCGAGGCAAAATTACCTGACGTTATCTCAGTTGCACACATTCACGCGGCCCGCGTTTCAGTGCGCGAACAAGCAGCAATTATTGTCGAACGGCTGCGCCGCGTTGGGCAAGCGTCATTTCGAACTTTAACTCGAGATTGTGATACGACACTTTTAGTAGTTGCCAGATTCTTGGCACTACTTGAGATTTATGGAGACGGCTTAGTCACATTCGATCAACCGACTCCGCTTGGCGAATTGTACGTGAGATGGGTCGGCGACGATGATGTGGATCTCGATTCAATGCGAGAAATTGATGAATTTGATTCAACACAAGTGCAAGATTTTAGATCCCAATTTGGTGATGTAGACAGTACCAAACAAGTAAGTGACGAGAAAGGTAACGAGACAAATGAGTGAAGACACAGTTGAATTTATCGACGGCGAGTCCGCAACTGATGTTGAAGTAGACGATGGAGTTACGTTAGGTGCCCCTTCAATTCGAGCAGCGCTTGAAGCGTTACTAATGGTGACGGAAGAACCAATGAGCACTTCCACGCTTGCAACATTAACTCGCACTCCAGAAGATTTGGTCGTGGCTACATTGCATGACTTGGCGCAAGAATATGCAGTGCAAGAGCGTGGCTTTGATCTACGTGAACTTGGTGGTGGCTGGCGGTTTTGGACCAGAGACAACTGCGCTCAAGTAGTGGAACGATTTGTATTGGACGGGCAGCATGGCCGGCTATCCCAAGCTGGGCTAGAGACACTAGCAGTTGTTGCCTATCGCCAACCCGTTACTCGGTCGAGGATTTCGGCAATCAGAGGTGTGAACGTCGATGGCGTAGTTCGCACTTTAGTAACTCGCGGGCTGATTGAAGAGACCGGACATGACCATGAAACAGGTGCTCATCTTTATCAAACCACAACGTATTTTCTAGAACGTCTTGGACTTAAATCGCTTGAAGACTTGCCACCGATTGCTGCGCACCTACCTATGCCAGACAATGTCGAAGAAGTTTTAGATTTAGCGAATAACTAGAAAGCTATGGAAGAGAACGAAGTTCGATTACAAAAAGTTCTTGCCAGTGCTGGGTTGGGCTCCCGTCGTAAATGCGAGGAATTTATCATTGCAGGCCGCGTAACAGTAAACGGTGATGTGATTGATGAACTAGGTTCCAGAGTCGATCCTGATGTCGACATCATTCACGTAGACGGAGTGCGAATTGCGCAAACTAGCGGACATATCGTCGTTGCCTTAAATAAACCCAGAGGTGTTGTCACAACCATGTCTGATGACCAAGGCCGCGAATGCGTTGGTGATTTAGTTGCGGAATTCGAACAGCGGCTGTTTCATGTGGGACGACTTGATGCCGACACTGAAGGCTTGCTACTACTCACAAACGATGGGGAATTAAGTCAGCGTTTAGGACATCCTTCCCACGGCATCGTAAAGACATATTTGGCGCGAGTTTCTGGCCGAGTCACCAAGGAAGACATTGCAAGCATCACGGCTGGCTTTCCGATTGAAGGAACGCCAGTAGCTGTAACGGACTGCAAGATTTTCGAAACTGGCAAGAACCAGACGGTAGTTCAGATTTCCATACATGAAGGTCGCAATCGGATCTTACGCAAACTCTTTGATGAACTGGGCTATCCGGTGTTGGACCTAGTACGAACTAAAATCGGCCCGATTTCACTAGGAAGTTTGCGCTCCGGACACTTGCGGGTGCTGGAAAACAAAGAATTGGGAAAACTCTATAGTTCAGTTGGGCTCTAGACTCTAATTATGAATTTCAGAGCCATCAGGGGAGCAACCTGCCTACAGCGCGATGATGCAACGGAAATGGCAGAGGCTGTTACGGAATTGCTAATCGAGTTAATGGATAGAAATTCCGTTGATGCTGATGACTTAATAAGCGTTCTTTTCACTGCAACTCCTGACCTCCACAGTGCGTTTCCGGCCGCTGCCGCCCGAGGCGTTGGACTTGCTGATGTGCCGCTGATTTGTGCCCAAGAAATAGATGTTGTCGGAGCAATGGAAAAAGTCGTTCGCGTAATGGTTCAGGTGCAAACTTCAAAATCAAGATCTGAAATCAAGCATGTTTACTTGCGAGGCGCCGAAGCTCTTCGACAAGATATTGCGCAATAAGTTGAATGCAGTCTGAAGATTATGATTCAAGGTAAAAACGTACTTGTAGTAGGCACTGGCTTAATCGGCACCTCTATTGCACTGGGACTTACTGCGCAAGGATTGGATGTCTTTCTATCCGACATTGATCCAACTGCGCTTGATGATGCTTTAAAAGTCAGTGGAGCGACTAAATACACAAACCAAGATATTTTATTGGTGGTAGTGGCTACGCCACCGGTGAGTACTGCAAAGGTTATTGCGGCGGCAACAAAAGACCATCCACTCGCTGTGGTTACCGATGTTGCCAGTGTTAAGGCATCAATTTTTCGCGAACTCGAGCAGATCGGTACTACTGCTTGGGATCGAATCGTAGGTGGTCACCCAATGGCTGGTCGAGAAGTTTCGGGAGCAATTGGAGCGCAAGGAAACCTGTTCCTCGATCGGCCCTGGGTAATAGCACGAAGTGATCGGACATCAGCAGATGCAGTCGCGACGGTTCAAGAATTAGTGGAGTCACTTGGAGCATTTCCAGTTTTTCGAACAATCGATGAACATGACCGTGCCGTTGCTTTGATTTCACACACGCCACAGGTCATTGCCTCAGTATTAGCCGGAGAGTTAATGGATGCCGAGGGTTCATACATAGAGTTAGCTGGCCAAGGAATTCGAGACACTATTCGAATTGCAGGTTCAGATTCAGAGCTCTGGACTGAAATTCTGAGTGAAAACTCTGAATACATTTCGCAACAGGTCACAGCAGTAGCAAATCACCTGTTGGAATTTGTTGGCGCACTCGAGGCCGGCAATCGTGAGTCTGTTAATGCCAGACTTATTAAGGGAAATCAAGGAAAAGATCGGCTTCCTGGTAAGCATGGATCCTCGCAGCAATCAACTGCGATTTTGGCAGTTCGCCTAGACGATAAACCTGGTGAGTTGGCCCGACTCTTTACTGCGGCTGCGCAGTCAAATGTAAACCTCGAAGATGTGCGAATCGACCATTCGCTTGGTCATCCAACAGGACTTGTCGAACTCACGGTTACCCCGATCTCGATTGAGATCCTAAAGCCAGCGCTTGCAGCCCAAGGTTTTGTAGTTATCTCTTAACTCGCAGCCTGGGTAGACTGTTCTATATGCCTAATCCACTCGTAATCGCCATAGATGGCCCGAGTGGTTCAGGAAAATCCAGCGTTTCCCGAGCAGTTGCCACCGAGTTGGGCTTTGATTACTTAGATACCGGAAGTATGTATCGGGCAATGACTTGGTTTATTCAGGATCTGGGGATTGACCCCAATGATGCGCAGGCAGTGATTCAGTCGGTAGCACGGTTGGCAATGGCAGATGTTATTCAGCCAAGTATTGACCCAAGTGAGCCAGGAATTCGAGTTTCAGGCAAAGACATTTCGGTTGAAATCAGAGGTCCGCAAGTTACTCAAGGCGTGAGTGCAGTAAGTGCAGTAGCGGCTGTGCGCGAGCTTATGGTTAACCTGCAGCGCGAGATTGCCACTAACTCTAAGTCAGGAATTGTGGTTGAAGGTAGAGATATCTGCGCAGTTGTCCTGCCAGAGGCACCTGTAAGACTGTTTATCACTGCTGACCCAGAGATAAGAGCAAATCGCCGCGCCGAAGAAACTGGGCAAGCCGTGGCAACGACAATAGAGGACTTAGCTAAGCGAGACTTAGCAGATTCCACTCGGGCCGTTTCGCCACTTGAAATTGCACCAGGTGCTCGGGTCATCGATACAACTTATATGGACCTCAGCGAAGTTATCGCTCAAGTAGTGGACATAGCGAGGGCAGTTCGTGGATAACGACCTAGATCCAAATGCGGAAACCATCATTTATGACGTGGCTGGCGACGCCATTGAACTGGATGATTCAGTTGAAATTCCAGAGCGCTGGGAAGATCTAACTGAATCTGAATACACCGCGCTACTTGATCAACTCGGCATACCATCCGATGAGCTAATGGATGAACCTGATGAATTATCCAATTTGCCCATTGTTGCCGTAGTCGGAAGGCCAAATGTTGGTAAGTCCACATTGGTCAATCGCATTATTGGTCGACGCGAAGCAGTTGTCGAAGACACACCTGGCGTCACGCGAGATCGAGTCAGATACGAGTCCGAATGGAACGGAGTGCCGTTTATTGTTGTCGATACTGGCGGTTGGGAGCACTACGCAATTGGCATGAGTGCTCAGGTTTCTGCGCAAGCCGAGGCTGCGATTAACACCAGTGACGTTGTGGTTTTTGTAGTTGATGCAACTGTTGGCGCCACGGATGCTGATGAACAAATCGTGCGAGTACTTCGACAAGCAAAAGTTCCAGTGATCTTGGTTGCGAACAAAGTTGATGATGAACGCGCTGAACTCGAAGCAACCAGACTTTGGTCATTAGGACTAGGTGAGCCTTACACAGTGTCGGCTTTACATGGTCGAGGTAGTGGCGATTTATTGGACGTTATGCTGGCCGCTTTTCCTGAAGATGGCTCTGGCCAAGCGCGCCCACGCGGACCACATCGGGTGGCGCTTCTGGGTAAGCCAAATGTCGGAAAATCTAGTTTGCTAAATGCGCTAACTGGTGAGAAGCGCGCAGTTGTCGACAGCGTCGCAGGCACCACAGTGGACCCAGTCGATGAATTAGTTGTTATGGATGACGAAGAATGGATCCTGGTAGATACCGCTGGAATTCGACGTAAATCAAAGAATGCTTCTGGTCACGAGTACTTTGCAACGCTGCGTACTAAATCGGCTCTTGATAAAGCTGATGTTGCTGTTGTGTTGCTTGATGCAAGTGCACCATTAACCGAGCAGGATTTGCGCATCATCTCGATGGTCGTTGAATCTGGCCGAGCATTAGTGATTGCATTTAATAAATGGGATTTAGTTGATGAAGAGCGCAGATACTACCTGGAACGCGAAATCGAACGAGATTTGGTTCAAGTTGCTTGGGCCCCTCGAATAAATTTCAGCGCCATGACTGGCTGGCATAAGGATCGTCTAGTTCCGGCTTTGCGGTCCTCGATTGCAGGTTGGGAAACTCGAGTCCCAACTGGGCGCATGAATGCGTTCTTGGCCGAGATCGTGGCAAGCCATCCGCACCCAGTCAGGGGAGGCAAGCAGCCTAAGATTCTCTTTGGAACCCAGGCCAGTGTGGCGCCGCCGGTATTTGTCCTTTTCACTTCAGGATTCCTAGAGGCTGGCTACCGACGGTTCGTAGAGCGCAGATTCCGTGAGGAATTTGGCTTTGTTGGGTCTCCGATCGTAATTAACCTAAGAATTAGGGAAAAACGCCGCCGTTAATAGCTGGGACAAATGTCCGATTTGGACTACCAGCAAGCAATTCAGATAACGAACCCGTAACTCCTGCAATTCATAAGGCGTTTACCTTGAATTATCTAGGCTTTTCCAGTTACTTTAGGTTCTGTCCGAAAAGAATTCGTCGGGCCAACGAGAGGAAATATAAATGATCAAGCCGATCAAAATTGGTGCCCTAGCTGTAGCTGGCGCACTTGCACTTGCTGCTTGCAGCGGTGGCAGTGAATCTGCTGGAGGCGCACTTGTAGTGGGTACAGATCTGCCATTACAGGGAGCATCAGCTGATGCGAGCAAGTCAACCAACGAAGTCGCAGCACTTGTTCTTGAACAAGCTGGTGGCAAAGCTGGAGACTTCACTATCGAACTCAAAGAATACGACAACTCAACAGCCGCTAAGGGTGCTTGGGACGATGCAGCTTGTGCAAAGAACGCACAGGATCACGTAGCCAACACAACAGAAGTT